>CAYUNP010000025.1:22470-33720 GCA_964446085.1 uncultured Pirellulaceae bacterium | reverse complement strand
ACACTGAACACTGAACACTGAAACCGGAACACTAAATCATATGAACGACGAATTGCACTTCGAACAGCAAGCAAACAAATTCCGAGATCGCTACACTGCCGTCAAAGACGAAGTCGGAAAGGTCATCGTTGGTCACGACGAAATTGTACATGGCGTACTGACTTGCATGATGATCGGTGGCCACTGCCTTCTCGAAGGTGCTCCCGGCCTCGGAAAGACGTTGCTTGTTTCAACGCTGTCCAAAGTTCTCGATCTCGACTTCAATCGAATCCAGTTCACACCTGACCTGATGCCGGCCGACATCCTTGGCACCAACATGGTTGTCGAAAACCCTGATGGCGGCCGTTCATTTCAGTTCCAGAAAGGTCCAATCTTCACTCAGATTTGCCTTGCGGATGAAATCAACCGGGCAACACCCAAGACGCAGTCGGCGATGTTGGAAACGATGCAGGAGGGAACCGTTACTGCATCAGGAACACGATACGTCCTGAAGAAACCATTCTTTGTTCTGGCGACACAGAACCCGATCGAGCAAGAGGGAACCTATCCGCTTCCCGAAGCCCAGCTTGACCGATTTCTGTTCAAGCTCAATGTCGGCTACTCGAATCGCGAACAGCTTTCAACGATTCTCGACCGGACGACCAAAGGCGAAAAGATCGAGCCACAAAAGATTATGGGTGGCGAAGAAATCATTGAACTTCAGGAGTTGATTCGTAAAGTAATTATTGCCGATCACCTGACCGACTACATCGTTCGGCTCACGTTGGCCACTCACGCAGAAGGTCCTCACGCCGCCGACGTAACGAATCGTTACATCCGTTGGGGAGCCAGTCCGCGTGGTGCCCAGACAATTGTGTTGGCTTCGAAAGTTCGAGCCCTTCTCGAAGGTCGCTTTAATGTCAGCTTTGAAGATGTGCGACGCGTTCTCCTTCCGGCACTTCGCCACCGTGTGATCCCCAACTTCGAGGCTCAAGCAGAAGGAGTCACTTCGGATCAAGTCCTCCTCGAAATGCTCGACTCCGTTCCCGAAAAGGAGTAGCAGTAAGGTCGGAGGTCGGAATGCGAAGTCGGAAATGCATACCCGCACCGCACACCGCACACCGAAAACCACACGCCGAAAACCGAAAACCACACACCGAAAACCGCACACCACACTATGGTCCACACCGCAGCACTTGTTGACAACGAACCGCTCCTTTCGCCGGCGCTACTTGCTCAACTGGAACGAATGGAACTCATCAGCCGCAAGATCTTTCGCGGCCGAATGAAAGGCGAGCGCCGCAGTAAACGGAAAGGACAGTCGGTCGAGTTCGCGGACTTTCGCAACTACGTTGCCGGCGATGATTTACGTTTCATCGACTGGAACCTTTATGCCCGGCTCGACAAACTGCTACTGAAGCTTTTCCTGGAAGAAGAGGATCTGCATTTTTACTCACTGATCGACGTGAGTGACTCGATGAAGTTCGGTTCTCCCACCAAGTTACATTACGCCAAACAACTCGCTGCGTCGCTTGGCTACATCGGCCTCTGTCGCTCTGACCGTGTCAAAATTGAAGCCCTCGACGGATCCACCTCCAGCGGAGCGCCTGTGTTTCGCGGAAAGCGATCGTTGGGAAGAATGTGCGACTATGTTCAGTCCATTGAGACCAAAGGGAACGTGACGTTGACCGATGCCGTGAAATCATTTTGTCTGCGGAATCGTGGCAAGGGAATTCTGGTACTGATCAGCGACCTGATGGACAAGACAGGGTACGAGCAGGCGCTCAAATTTCTGGTGGCGCAGAACATGGACGTTTACGTAATCCATGTCCTGTCCCAGGAAGAAATCGACCCCGAAATTCTCGGCGACCTGAAACTGGTTGACTGCGAAGACGGAGACATGGCTGAAATTTCGGTTAGCCAACGGTTGATCGACAAGTACCGCGCGACCCTGGCGACATTCATTGAACAGGCTCGTGACTTTTGCTCCAAACGTGGCATCGTCTACACCATGACCAGTACCGAACGATCCGTTGATCGACTGGTTTCCCGATACCTGCGTCATCAGGGGCTCGTCAAATGAACTGGATCGACAACGCACTACCGATTTGGCAATGGATCCTGCTGGGTTTGGTGCCACCGATCATTTTCCTGCTGTACTTTTTGAAACTTCGCCGCATGCCGGTCGAAGTGCCCAGCACCTATCTGTGGTCCAAGACACTCGAAGACCTGCACGTCAACAGTCTTTGGCAGCGTCTGCGAAACAATCTTTTGATGTATCTGCAACTGCTGCTGGCCTTATTGCTGTTGCTTAGCTGCCTACGTCCGGGTTGCAAGGGAACCGAACTGCAGGGAGAACGTTTCGTCTTCCTGATCGATCAATCGGCCAGCATGTCGGCCATTGACACGCCTGAAGGTCTGAGTCGTCTTGAAGTTGCCAAACAGGAAGCTGTGAAACTGATCGATCAGATGAAGAGCGGTGATTCAGGGATGGTGATTACTTTCTCGGATGTCTCACGGACGGTGCAGTCCTACACCACGAATCATACGGCGCTCAAAAGCAAAGTTCGCGGCATTGAGCAGACACAGCGTAGCAGTGACATGATGGAAGCGCTTACCGCTGCCTCAGGGTTGGCCAATCCGGGGCGCACCAGCGATCGGGAATCCAATCGCGACGTCCAGGTTGCTAAAGGAAAACCGGCTCGAATGTTCATTTTGAGCGACGGTGCGATCAAGGAAGTGCCCGACTTCTTCCTTGGAAACCTGACACCCGACTATCGCCCCATCGGAGCTCCGACGCCGCCAAACAACGTTGGTATCGTAGCGCTTTCGATTAGCGATCCTCTTGAAAATGAAAGCCAGCTTCAATGCTACTATCGACTCTTTAACTCAGATGATGAAGACCACACTGTTGACATTACACTGAAAATCGATGGAAAAGTTGCCGACGCAGAGAAGGGCATTGTGGTTCCGCGCAACAATACCATCGGCAATGTGTTTGACTTGACCGACTGGTTGTCAGGTTTGGATAGCCCCAAGCCCGTCGAACTGCAAATCGAAACAACAGACGTGTACGCACAGGACAACTCGGCGTGGGCGGTCATCAATCCACCACGTGAAGCCAACGTTCTTGTTTTGTCTGACAACAATGAGTATCTGGACTTCGTGACCGAAACCAAACGGATTTCGAAGCTTGCCAATATTTACAACGAGTTGCCAGACTATATCAACGATCCCAAATTCGAAGAGCAAACCACGTTGGGATTTTTCGACCTGGTGATCTTTGATCGATGTGCTCCCAAAACAATGCCGCTTTGCAATACTGTTTTCTGGGGATCGAAACCTCCGTCAGAAGAATGGAAGATCGGCGAGCTCACTGAACCCACTGCGTTGATCGACACCGACAATGCGAATCCGTTGATGGTGGCCGTGCAGATGGGCAACGTCAATATCCTCAAAAGCAGCGTCGTCGAAGGGCCACGTGGTAGCGATTCGTTGCTTGAGGGTGGCGATGGCTCGATCATGAGAGTCGGCGGTCGTGGTGGATTTCAGGATCTGATCATTGGCTTTCCAATGCTGGAAGTAAATGAAGACCTTGATACTGTGGTGAATACCGACTGGATGACCAAGCTGAGCTTCCCGCTGTTCATTCAGAATGTGATCGTTGAGCTTGGCAACGGCAAGAACTTTGCGGCAGCCGTTGGCGGTCGTCCCGGTGAGATCCTTAGTTTTCGAACGTCGCTTCCATTCGAATCGGTCAACATAACTTCGCCCGACGGTCGCAAATCAAATCTGACTCCACGTCCGGACAATACGTTTGCCCTGACGGGAACCAAAAGCTGTGGACTCTATTCAGTTCAGTCACCAGAACAGCAAACGCCGGATTTGCTTCTGCCGATCAATCTCTTTGATCGAAGTGAAAGCAATCTGACCGTCCGTGAAAAACTTCAGCTTGGCTATGAAGAAGTGACCGGCGAAGCCAAACGCGAAGAATCACGCAAACAGTATTGGACATGGTTCCTGTTGGCTGCCCTGGTTGTGCTGATGACTGAGTGGTACATCTACAATCGACGGGTGCTGATTTAGGATTGCCGTGAAATAACTTCCCGGTTCAAGCGTTACCCAACGTCACTATGCAGATCGCTTACGGTTCGGAGAACCGAGCGACATTGTCGCTCAGCTTTCCAAGCTGATAGCGCTCGCCAGGGAAAGACTACGATTCCCGTTCAACCAGTTGATCCGTACGATCTTCGCCTCGTTCGTTTGCTTGCCAGATCTTTCCCGAATCGACATCCAGCGCCGTGAGCCACTGGTCTCCGTAGCAATAGGTGTCGATGACCTTGAGATGTCCCAGATCCAGAACCTCACCATCCATCTGAGGCGTATGGCCAAGCACAGCGATTTTGTCATTCATGTGCGGACCGGGAGGATACTCTTTCACATGCTGCCAAAAAACGACTTCATCGGGCTGCTCATTCAACGGCAGGTAAGGATCGTAGCAAGCGTGGGTGAAGAAGTGAGTTTCGGTCTCATGAAACCGCAGGCAATGACTTAGAAACGTCAGATGATCCTGCGGAATGTTCTGCAGTTGGCCACCGTAGCTGGCCACAGTTGCCTGCCCACCATGCATCATCCAGAACTCAAGGTCCTGACCGCCATTCTGCAAGCCCTTGAACATCATGATCTCATGATTGCCAATCAGGGGTACCAGACGGCACCTGGGAATCAGGTCGATCAATGTCGCAATCACCTGCGAAGATCCCATACCACGATCGACGTAGTCGCCGAGCGTAATCAGGCAGTCTTCGGGCTGGATCTGAATCATCTCCAACAATCGATTTAGTGAAATTCCACAGCCGTGGATATCACCGATTGCAATCGTCCGTGCCATATTCTGAGAGGGAGTAACTGTGTTTGATTTGTTTGATTGATCGGTAGCGGCACCGAGTCATGGATGGGGGATTATAGGAGAAACACGCCCAATGAGACAAGCGACATTAACGCTTTGTCGATTTGGCAAATCCAATCTTTGTGGAGATGGTCGATGCCCTGACACGTTGCTCAAGTTCTAACTGTCCCAACGCAACCGGTTGAGCCCTGGCCAACACTTTCGCGACATTGGAATTTAGCTGAATCGCATCGCCTTTAACCCGACATGCCAGACGAATGTTTCCAAAATAACGAAAGACAGCCTTTTCCTTGTCGCTTTCTTTTTCGTCAGCTTCCTTTATGGCAGGCTTATCCTCTGTATCAGCTTCTTTCGTTTCCAGAAAGTTTCCATCCGTGATGGACAGCTTCGTTGGACCGACTTTCGGCAGTGTGGCTCTCAACACAATCTGCAATGCGACGTGATGTCGCGGTGATGCCGAAACTTCGTGTGCGTCAACTTTCAGCTGGCTTTCCCCCGTTGCCAAAACCAACTTCTCCAACATCAACGGGGCCAACTTTTCCTTCATTACCTCAGTTAACTCCGTCTGGAATTTCTGCGGTTGTAGCTGCTCAGAATCCCTGGAGGGTGTAACGGAACCCGCACTGCCAGAACTGCCAGCACTGCCAGTCTTCGTTTTTTCTTTTGTCGCCGAGGCAGCTTCATATTCGGCAATTGACTTTCGAAAACGAGCCTCATCGGCTGCTTCGATGGCGTTTTCGGCGACCAGCCAGTTGACGATCGTCTCGTCTGCCAAACCAACCGAGTATTTCACTTCGATTTTGTGATCCCTGATGATCACGTCGATCGACCGCTCAATGTGCCCCGTCTCAAATTCGTGCGCACGCAGAGAATCTGCTTCGAAAAACAGAATCAGGCCGACAATAATCATTACAGAACGTTCAAGACATCGCATGGTTTCAATTATCAACCATTGCAGCAAAATGTCACCCGTTTAATTGTCCCAATTCGCAGTTATCATGAAGAGGCATCAGATCGGCTGCTGCTTCTGGATTTCAACAATCAAATCGCGCGAATCCCCGTCGCTTCAAAAAATAAAATGGACGCCAATCAGATACTTGACCGTGAATTCCTTGAGATTCGATCCCGCATTCTCGACGTCGCTTCGTCGCTGGATCGAATTCAAAGGGCTGACGGAGACGTTTCGAGCGACCCTCGTATGCGAAAGCTGACCGAGGCTTTGCAAATTGTGCTGATGCAGGATCCGCATCGCGCAGAAAAAATTCAGCTGCTGTTCTCTCGTGAATACGATGAGCACTGGAAAGATGAATTCTCGCTCCCCTCTGCGAACTAAAACGTACGGCGAACTGAAACCGTACGGATCAGCCTTCAAAACTGCCCGCTTCCTGCTTTGAAACTGCCATGTATTACATTGATCCGCACCTACATATGGTGTCGCGCACAACTGACGACTACGAGACGTTGGCTCGCATGGGTTGCGTTGCAATCAGCGAACCCGCTTTTTGGGCCGGATACGATCGAGGAACCGTCGATGGCTTTCGCGACTACTTTCGTCAACTAACCGAAGTCGAACCAAAACGAGCGGCTCAGTTTGGCATCAAACATTTCACCTGGCTTTGCATCAACGCCAAAGAAGCTGAAAACGTTTCGCTCTCGCGTGATGTGCTGGCCATGATCCCCGAGTTTCTCGATTGCGAAAACGTTCTCGGAATCGGTGAAATTGGACTCAACAAGAACACACCCAACGAAGCCACGGTTTTCCAGGAACATGTGCAACTTGCAGCAGAACACGATCAGCAAATCCTGATTCACACGCCTCACCTGGAAGACAAGTATCAGGGCACAAGGATGATCCTGGACATGCTGGGCGATCATTCGGGAATCGATCGGTCACGCGTGCTGGTCGATCATGTCGAAGAACATACCGTCAAAGCTGTTCTCGATGCAGGCTTTTGGGCAGGGATGACGTTGTATCCCGTGACCAAGTGCACTCCTGCGAGAGCGGTCGACATTATCGAAATGGTGGGAGCCGAACGTCTCTGTGTTAACTCGGCCGGTGACTGGGGACCTTCCAAGCCGACTGCTGTGCCAGACTTGATTATGGAAATGCGTCGCCGCGGCCACGCAGAATCGTTGATCCGAAAAGTCGTCTACGACAATCCGCATCAGTTCTTCAGTCAGAGCAAGAAGTTTGATCTGCCAGATCCGGCAACTCGACCAGGATTCTAGGCGTCACTCGGCACCGCAGGCCAATTCATCCAGCCACAACATTCGCGTGTCTTCCTGTTGATTGGCTTGCCAAATCTTGCCCGATTCGACGTGCAAACAACTGAGCCACCCTTTTCCATGTGCCCAGGTATCAATGCAGATCGCGTTGCCGTTGAACAGTGGCATTCCTGACTTCTGCGACGTATGCCCACAGACCATGATCTTTCCGGATTCGTGCTTCGGCGGATCGTTCCACTTTTCCCAGTACAGCATAAAATCTGGTTGATCCTCCAGGGGAATTTCCTGATACGCCCCCGCGTGCACAAAGAAATGGGAACCGGTTTCAAAGTACGGCAGCAACTGCTGCTCCAGGAAATCCCAATGCTCTCCAGGGATCAGCTCAGGAAACTCTTCGTCAAAATCCTGTTGGCGATACGAGTCCAACGTCCTGTCACCTCCAACCCCAATAAAGTTCGGCCACTTTCCGGGATCATTCTTTGCACTTAGCAACATGAGCTCATGATTGCCTCGCAAACAATGTGCGGTGTAATCCTCTTTCAGCTCCAACAATTTTTCGATCACCGCATAGCTGCCTGGCCCTCGATTGACATAGTCGCCCAGTGTGATGATCACATCGTCGTTGTCCAACTGCACGTAGTCCAACAGCGTATTCAGTGCGGTATCGCATCCGTGGATGTCACCAATAGCAAGATGTCTGGGCATGAACTTTTTTGGGTTTCGTCACAGGGAAGGGGCGTGGATCAATAGATCATACGCTCAATGTCGGCGAAAAGGAAATTTCGAATGTGAGCGACGAGACGATCAGAATTCAACCGTGCCCAGTGAAGTGCAAAGACTGGTGCTGATTACTGTTCGTCTACAACGACTGGCTTTGGATCCAATGGCAGTCGAATCTGAAATGTCGTGCCCTCATTCTCAACGGAATCAAATGTCAACGATCCTTTGTGAAGCTCCACCACGATTCGGTAGCTGATCGACAACCCCTGTCCAGTTCCTTCGCCGACTCCTTTGGTTGTAAAGAAAGGATCGTAAACGCGATGCTTGATTTCATCAGGGATGCCGCAGCCAGTATCGGAAACTTCTACAACCACATCGCCTCCATCAGTTCGCGTCCTGACAGTCAGGATCGATTGTTTTTCCTCTTCATTGGCAGCCATCGCTTTGGCAGCATTCACAATCAAATTGAGAAAAGCCTGCCCTAGCTCTCCTGGCAAACAGTTAACCAATGGCAAATCAGATTCAAACCTGGTTACCAGCCGAGCATGATAGCGCCACTCGCTTCGGGTGACATTCAATGTCGCATCCAACAGTTGATTCAAGTCGACTCTTTCGAACGACTTCGACCCCGGATGCGAAAACACTTTCATTGCCTTCACAATTCGCGTCAACGTTTTCGTTCCACTGAGTGCCTGCTCGGCGGCGAGTGGAGCTTCCTGGCGAATGAATTCCAGATCGATTTGTTCTCTGCAAGCGTCAATGGTCTGGACATGATTTCCGAGATCCTCGTTGTCCCGACACTCATCCAGCAGCAGTTCCACTTTCTCGAACAGCGATTCGACATCCGTAAAACACGTTCTGAGAAAGTTGATATTGTCTCCGACGAATTGGATCGGAGTATTCAACTCATGAGCCACACCAGCGGCTAACTGCCCGACCGATTCCATTTTCTGAGCATGGGCCAATTGGACTTCAAGCGCCTTGCGGCGTTCCAGATCGGCTTTGGTGCGTTGAACTTCTTTTTCCAGTTCCGTCGCCAGAGCAGCCAGCTTTTGATTTGACTGAAACAACTCAAGGCTTTTGTTTTCCAGCAAATTCTCAGCTTCACGACGCGCAGCGCGTTCCCGTTCGAAGAATCGACGGTACATGTCCTCCTGACAATCGTGCTCACTGTTTGATTTTTGCCTGGACGACACGTGCTGATCCAAAAGACTCTATGGGACTTCAAAGTGTAAGTCGCAATTCAGCACATCAAGCGGTTTCCACTGCGATGTCTGCGGAACTGGCGAACCACTGTAGTTTTTGCCGGCAATCGATACAGCGGCACTGAAAGAAATACGGTGCAGCCTTTCGTTTCAGTCCATCCAATCGTTACACGCCTCCCGAAAGCCGGAAGCTTTTACAGCATCCTTGATTGGCATGGCGTGTGCTTTAAGAGGTTGCAGTCCGACAGCCCATGTCGAATTTCATTAAACCGTCTCTTGAGGATTCCGCCGTGAAAAAGTCATCATCCAACACAAAGTTCCAAAGCAACACAAAAAAGTCATCTCCCGTCATTGAGACCTACGGCTCGCCGCGTCCATCGACACCAACTGACCGCATTCCAAAAATCTCGTTCGTCATTCCAGCAATGAATGAAGAGGATTCGCTGGTGGAACTGGTCCGCCAAATCGCCGAGAACGTTGGCACTGCCAGTTTTGAGATCATTCTTATCGACGATGGAAGCACCGACGACACATGGATGGTGATTCAGGCATTGGCCGACCTTCACAATGACCATGTTCACGGAATTCGATTCCGCAGCAATCGGGGAAAAGCAGCTGGCTTACAAGTTGGTTTCGATGTCGCCCGCGGTGACATTATCTTCACAATGGATGCTGACCTTCAGGACGACCCGAAAGAGATTCCCCGTTTTATTGAAAAGTTGAACGAAGGTTACGACCTGGTCAGCGGATGGAAAGCAGTCCGACACGATCCGTGGCACAAGGTTCTTCCCAGCCGTGTCTTCAATCGAATGCTGAGCCATTTCAGCAAAGTCAAGTTGCACGATCACAATTGTGGCTTCAAGTGTTACCGTCGCGAAGTCGCCAAATCGATCCAGCTCTTTGGCGAGCTACACCGAATGGTGCCGTCTTTGGCCGGGATGCAAGGTTTCAAAGTCACCGAGATCGTCGTGCAGCATCACGCCCGCCAGTTTGGCGTCTCGAAGTACGGCGTCGAGCGATTCATTCGCGGATTCAGTGACATGCTGACGATGGGATTCCTGCGAGTCTACCGCGAACGCCCGTCACACTTCGCCAACTTTTGTGCCGTGCTCTACGCAGGCGTCGCGTTTTGCCTCGCGGCGACAGGCATCATTGCGGGCGTCGAATCGATCGCAGGAGTCGTTTCACTCCTGACGGCAATGACCTTCTTCGGCATGGGCGGAGCCTGCATGATCGCGGGGCTGTTTGGCGAGTTGATGATACGCCAGAACGGCCCCGCGCAGGTCAGCTCAGTCGTCGCCGACACGCGCCCCGCACTGGATTCGGCATCTTCGCAAGAGACCACCGAGACGCACTTCAACCTGTTTGAGCCGGACACGCAAACGCAGACCAAGCGATTCGCAATGGTTTCAAACTAAAGAATAAAACGCCGCACACAGATTTCCACAGCACAACATACAGGACCAGACCCATGAAAAACCAAAACATCAAATCACGCATCCTTGTTATCACTTCAACCTATCCACGTCACGATACCGACTACGCCGTCCCATGGATGAGAGAAATTCACCGCCAACTCAAAGAGGAAGGCAACGAAATCACCGTGATGGCACCGTCCTACAAAGGACTCAAGTCTCACACTCTCGACGGCATCAAAGTCAAACGTTTTCGCTACGCTCCGGCGAGTATCGAAACGCTGACACATGAAGAAGGAGCAACTTACAAAGTCCGCAAAGCTTATATGCAGCTGCTGGCGATCCCCTACATTCTGATCGGCTGCATCTACGCTGGCTGGTTGGCTCTGATCGGGAAGTACGACGTGATTCACGTTCACTGGCCGTTCCCACACGGATTCATGGGACAGGTGGCTCGATTCGTCAGCGGCAAGCCACTGGTCATGATGTCGCACGGTGCAGAATTCTCGTTGGCGCGACGAAAGAAATGGGTGATTCCATTCCTGCGGCAGTCCCTTCGTTCAGCGGATCTTTGCATCGCCAACAGCTCCGACACCGCAGCAAAAGTGAAACGAATGAGCGGCCGATCGTGCCACGTTTTGCCCTACGGAACAACCGTTAACGCCGCGGACGTCCAGGCCGAACCAACCGCAAAGCCACGCGTTCTGTTTACTGGCCGTTTGATCGAACGGAAAGGTTTGGAGTACCTGCTGCAAGCCGTGCCGATGATCCTTTCGCGAGTTCCCGATGCCGACTT
>CAYUNP010000025.1:0-22370 GCA_964446085.1 uncultured Pirellulaceae bacterium | reverse complement strand
AGTACCTGCTGCAAGCCGTGCCGATGATCCTTTCGCGAGTTCCCGATGCCGACTTCATCATTACAGGAGACGGCGATCAGCGTGAGCGACTTGAAAAATTGAGCAATCGACTGGGACTCTACGAAGTGGTCAGTTTCAAAGGATTTGTCTCCAAAGAAGAGCTTGCTCAGGAGTACGCCAAATGCAATGTCTGGGTTAATCCAGGCATCATCGATAGCTGGGGCGACGCCGAAGGATTGGGGATCGGATCCATCGAGGCCTACAGTTACTTCAAGCCAGTTGTCGCCAGCCGCGTTGGAGGAATTCCGGACACGATTCGAGATGGTGAAACTGGCTACCTTGTTCCAGAAAAGGATCCCCAAGCCCTGGCCGATGCAATCTGCGATTTACTGACCAATCCGGAAAAGTGCCGCAAGTTCGGCAAGGCCGGTTTCAAGTTCGCGAAAGAGACTTTTTCGTGGAAGCGAATTGTTGGGGAACTGGAAAAGCTCTACGCAACCGCAGCAGCGTAAGCCTTCCTGACAGAACACAAATCATAACCTGACGCGTAAGCGAAGGATCGACCTTGCTAACGCGTCGGGATTGTGAGTTTTTGAAGTGGTTGTTTGTAGTACCGCCTTTGGGCGGAATCGATGCTGCTGCCTTCCGGCTAAAGCCAGTACTACAAACAACTTTGCGAAACAACAACCCACCTATCGGATCCACCATGAACAAAATCTCCATAACCACTCCAGCAGAATTACCGGCAAGACGATCACTAACACGATCGATCTTGACCACACTGCTGACCATCATCGTCGTAGCCACCATCGCCATCACCGCCTGGAAGCTACATCAACAACATGACTTGACCGCTCCGTTGACGTCATATTCATTCTTGGCGGCAACGATATTGGCCATCCTTTATCGCATCGCCAACCCCTTCGGATGGAACCTGGTCGTCCGCGGAATGGGACACGATGTCAACGCAATTGAATCGACGCGAATCTGGTTGCTGGCCGAATCACGACGCTGGTTGCCGGGTGGAATTTGGGGTTACACATCAAGAGCGGTTGCCTCGAAGGAGATTGGATTAACCAAAACCGTTGCGACTGCATCGATGGCGATCGAGCTGCTGGCTACGATCGCTGCCGCGGCTTGCGTCAGCGCGATTGGAGTCGCCATTTACTATCGAGAACTTTATTCCACGGTTTGCGAACTTGGTGAGAGTTCAGGATTGAACTCGAGCATCGCGTTGTGGCTGGCCGTCGCGCTCATCGGTTCCGCAGCAGCGACCTGGCTGTTGCGGGAAAAGCTAAAACAGAAAGTCTCCAAAACAGCACAGAAGTTTGAATCACTTCGAGGCGTCAAGATCCAAACCAAGTGGTTAATGGGATCCATCGGCTACCTGACTTTGATGGCGGTCCTCAATGGAGCAATCAATTCAGTGCTGCTCAATGCAGTGAGCACCGCAAGCGTTCCATTGGTCGCCATGATTGCCGCAACAGCCACCGCATGGATCATCGGATTCTTCGCATTCTTCTCACCCGGAGGGATCCTCGTTCGCGAAGCAGCATTGGCGGCATTGTTGTTACCGTGGTTACCTTACGAAGTTGGTTTTTCCGTGGCGATCCTGTCGCGATTCGCTCAGCTGATCGCTGAAGTCACGGGCATGGGAGTCGCCGTTTCGACAGGTCCCGACGCGTGAATTTTCGTGGCTGCGGCGTCTCGCCGCAGTTATCTGAATTCAACACTGCGGCGAGACGCCGCAGCCACTACCTACGATCTGACCATCGCAAACTTCGCGTGCGTCCCATCAGCCGGCGGCAAATCTTCTCGCGTCAAAGTGATCGGATCGCCAAAATGCTCAATCGCCGCTGTAATCAAACCTTCAGCCAAATCCGCGAACGGTCGCTTTGACTGATAAATCACCTCCGACCGCGTTGAATCAACTTGTGAGAAACCAATCGTCGGCAGTTCCGCATCAGGAAACAGCTTACGGACTTCAACGTGAATTCGATTGTCCACCTGGCTCATCAACTCTTCAGTAGTCTTCACGTTGCCAAGCGTCCCTGCATGGGCATCCACGAAATGTTTGAACAAGTGAGCACCAAAGGCTTTGATCAAATCTGGCACAGGCGTATCAGTTTCTTTTCCCAACTCGACAACCATCGCGACCAGCTCATGGGCATCATAGGTACCAACCGACGTGTAGGCGCCTCCGGATTCGGGCTTGGTTGCCGTGATCAAATGATCCGCCATCGGCAATCCGAATGACTGTTCGATGAAACCCAGAAACTCGGTGAAGATGACTCCCTTCATTGGTTACCTTTCAAAGTTTGGCATGCGGATGAAAACCCGCGAGATGTTCAAGCCCGAATTTTGTTCTCTTTACTGAACAATTGCCAGTGCAGCATCCACAATGTTTCATTTTTGCAACAGCCTGACAGGTAATTCTACTCATACGCAGTAATTTGTTCCGCACCAAGCCACCTTGTGACGTAACTTTTTACAGCCCTGAACCTGTTTCGATCTGCCTCGCCGCAGCTCAAAGTTCTCTTCAGCGCGATGTTTCAACTCGATCGTTTCATCGGAAAATGTTATGGCACCAGACGCTACCATCGACTCTGAGATCGCCCCCACCGGTCGGCAAAGCGACACCAATTCTGCGAGTCAGGATTCCGAGCTCGCAAAGATCGTTGCCATCGACGACGACCCGCTAACACTGCGTCTGCTATCGGCACATCTCGGCAAGGCAGGATACCGCTGCGAAACTGCAGACACCGGAACGGCAGGTCTCGACTTGATCGACGACTCGACCGCCGTTGCTGTTGTTGATTTGCGACTGCCCGATTTGAGTGGCTTTCAAATTCTGCAATACCTGAAAGAACACAATCCGAACGTACAGGTAATCGTGCTCACCGTCTCCGATGACGTTACCGATGCGGTTGAAGCGATGCGATCGGGCGCATTCCAGTTCGTCACCAAGCCGTTCGATCCGCAGGAATTCCTGGTCTACATCGAGAAAGCCATCGCTTCGTGGCGAATCGCCACCGAGAATCAAAGTCTCAAATCTGCTCATAGTCAAAACGTCCCCGTTCCCGAAATTTCGACAACTGGAGACGTACACTGTCGTCTGATGCAGGAAGTGGATCAGATTGCTTCTCTGGATTCAACCGTTTTTATCGGAGGCGAAACAGGCACCGGCAAATCCACCATCGCCAGAATGATTCACCAAAAAAGTCGACGAGCCGACGGACCATTCGTGACCGTCAACTGTGCTTCGCTGCCTCGCGACCTGATCCAGTCTGAGCTCTTCGGACACACTCGGGGATCGTTTACCGGTGCGGTTGCCGATCGAATTGGGCACGCAGAAGTCGCCAATGGCGGAACGCTTTTCCTGGATGAAATCGGTGATTTGCCAATCGATCTACAGCCAAAGCTGCTCACTTTTTTGCAAGACAGAACGGTTCGCCGTCTCGGGGCCACTGACGTAAAGAAAGTAGACGTTCGACTAATCACGGCAACGCATCACGATCTCGCAGCGATGTGTCGCGATGGTGCGTTCCGACAAGACCTGTACTTCCGCTTGTTGGTTCTGAATCTGGAACTGCCGGCACTCAGATTCCGCAGTGGCGAGTTCGCTAACATCGTTGACAACATCCTCGGCGCCATCTGCGACCGCCAATCGATCGCTGCCAAAGACGTATCATCGCGAGCCATGGAATTGCTGCAAGGGCATTCGTGGCCGGGAAACATTCGAGAGCTCGAAAACGTCCTCGAACGTGCCGTCGCTTTTTCGCAGTCCGCCATCATCGGCGCCGAAGATCTTCTCTTCAGCAAAGCGATCCTCGACCCACGAAGCATCGATCGAACCAGTCATTCGCTGGAACAACCTTCAAACGAAACGTCCAACGCCGGTAGCGGCTATCAACTGGCCGGCAAAACGCTCGAACAAATCGAACGCGACGCCATCATTCAGACACTTGAAATGCTCGGCGGCAACAAAGCCAAATCTGCGCGAACGCTCGGGATCAGCGAAAAGAGCATCTACAACAAAATGAAGCGGCTAAAGATCACGCCTGAAACGATCGGAGGCAAGTCATGCCAGTAATCAATCAAGCTGAATTGCAAAAGATGATTGGCGGCGACGAAGATCTACTTTCCGATCTCGCCATCATGTTTGTGAAACTATTGCCGGATCTGGAATCAAGAATCCGTTTCGGCATCGAAAACCACGATTCCGCAGAAGTCGAATCATCAGCCCACCAGCTCAAAAGCAGAATCAGCTACTTCGGTGCGGCGGAACTTCGCGACTGCGCGGGACAACTCGAATTGGCGGCACGCAAAGGCCAGCCAAAACAGTTTGCATCCCTCGGCGCAGAACTGTTCCAGGGCGTTGAACAGCTCATCGAAGAATTGCGAGTGCTCACCAATCTGTCATTGGAAATGGAGGCGTAAATGTTAAATCACATTCTCCAATCGACCATCCGATTGATCCGGTCACAACTTTGGGCGCTGGTTCTGTGCGCCGTGACGGCAGCGATCTGTCTGCTGGTCGTCTACAAAATCGTTTGGCCGGCGTATCAAAACCCGATCGCCCGCATGTACACCTCCAAGCTGGGATACTCTACCGTTATCCGCAAAACAGGAGGCGCCTTTCCGGTTACTTCGGCTGAAGTTCAATTCCGGGACATCACGGGCAAGTTCATTGGCGAAGGATTGATGCAGAGCGAACCAGTCCAGGTGCCGATGGTTGCCATGGCTGGCATCGTCAAAGTCCACGTCACCGAAGGTCAGCGCGTCAAGAAAGGCGACTTGATCATCGAACTTGATGCAGCACGTCTGCGGATGAAAATCGAATCCGCAGAAGCCGCCATTCGCACCGCCAAAGCTGAACTTGATCGCGTTCGTGTCGGCACCGTGAACGTCTTGCAGGAAGAACGTCCAGACATTCTTGCCGTGCGCATCGACATCGCGAAAGCCAAACTTAAACTGGCCAGAGAAACGCTGGTCATGAACCGGCGACTGTTAAAGAAGGGCTCAGTCGGAGCCACCATCGTCGCCGAAAACAAGCTGGCGGTAACCAACTCGGAACTCGAACTCAAGGAACTGGAACTTGCTTTCGAAACCGCCAACGCTGGCCGCGTCAACAGTGTTGAGATCGGAGAGTCGGCCATCGTCGAAGCGAAACTGACACTCGCTCATCGACTCAAACAGATGGAAGACTACAAATCCTTTGCGCCGGCGGATGGAATCGTGGAACGCGTGCTGGTTCATGGCGGTGAATACAATCAGGATCCCGGTCGACCAGGCGTGTTGCTGGCCAGTGGTTTGTGGTTTGAATGTTACCTCGACCAAACGGCGCTTGGCAGAATCGAAAAGGGCGACCGCGTCGAAGTTCGTCTCGGCGCCTATCAGGATCGCATCTTCGTCGGCAAAATCGATCGCATTCGTCCGTTGGTCAACTTCGCACTTGGCGGACCAGAAACCAATCGACCGATCCGCCCACTGGGAACGGGAGCCCCCGAATGGCCAGCTACTTTTTCGGTTCGCGTGATGCTCGAAGAAACTGACGATCTCGTTGTGCCTGGTCTGACCGGATACGCGACCGTGATTCAACAGCGCAATACGTTGACCGTTCCACGCGGCACCGTGACGGCAGTTTCCGGCAGCCGTGGAATTGCATTTGTCATCGGCGAAGATGGTGAATCTTTCGAGCCAAGAAACGTGGTCGTTGGAATTCGGGACGATCATTTCATAGAGATCCGCGAAGGACTTGAAGAAGGCGAATTCGTGATCGCTGACGGATATCAGGTGCTCGAACCCGAGGATCGAATCAGCATCGCCAAAGGTCCGTCTCCTGCCCGGGACGATTCACCCCAGGACGAATTTGTAGCGGCGAGCCTTGAACCATGAAGCAGTTCTTCTCGTTGAACAATTTGCTTTTCCTTGGCATGAGCTTCGCCGGATTTGCCGCTGTCGCGGTCGGCATTTCCAAAGAGTGGTTCAGCGTACCCATTGCTCCGCCGGGTGGCGTGATCGAATTCACCGACGTGATTGCTTCGACTCCCGGGTGCACCGTTTTTTTTCAGGCTGCACTCGGGATCGGAGCAGTGGTGATGATCGCCTCATGGCTATGGAAGCGCCAATGGACAACGTTAAGTTCTCTAATCGCCAGCTTGATGCTTCTTCTGCCGATGGCCTATCCCTACTTTGTGATGGTGCGAAGCCCGCAAGTATCCGCCGATGCAGCCTGGCTTCAGATGCAACACAACAACCTCACCTGGCTTGGCGGAGACATCTACCTCAACGCTGAAATTGGAGGCAAGGGTTGGCGTTCGAAAGCCTACATCGTGGACGCTCCACGACAGCTCGCTGTAATCAACCTGCCATCCTTCTCACCCTGGGAACTTGGCTTGCATCGCACCGAAGACCTGATGCTGTGGTTGGGCTATTCCAATTCGTTTTGCCAGTTCGTTCGCCAAGGCTGGTCGATGGCGATAATCGGATCGTTCCTGTTGCTGTTGTCATCGTTGCAACACAAAGGAAAACTCGAATTCCGTCGGGCTGGAGGAGCTCTGGTTCTGTTTACTGTCGTGGGAGTCATCGCAGCGGGAGTTGGCTGGTCGCGCCCCTTCCTTGCCAGCAAGCATACCCGCCTGGCCGCCGAATTTGCCAGCCAACAGGAATATGCCCTCTCGAAAGCACATCTCGATCGAGCCGTCGCATTGTTGCCGGTGCTTGGTCAGGACACTTTTTACATCTCGCAGCGCGGCGTTCTCGATCAGCGACTTGGTCTCGACAACGAATACACCAAGCTTCGCACGGCTCGCAGTCTCGAAAGCGATGGAATGTTTGATCAGGCGTTCACGATGCTTACTCCGCTGGCCGAATCAGAAAACCCGGCAATTCGCCACGAGGCTTTGCGTGGTGTATTACGCTTCGCCATCCAGGATTTCAACTGCGCACGCTTTGAACTTTCGTCCCAGCGGTTTGCTTTTGTTCTCAAGCACAGCCCATGCGATGTAAAGTTGATCTACCTGATGCAACTGCAGGGTATTCGAGAATCGCGAACTGAACGAGTCAACGAAATGCGCGACTGGATGTACGCAGCGTCTGACCAATTCAATTTCGGAACCAAAAAGATTCTGCGAGCCGTCGCCCAACAGCATGCAGCCACAGCCGCCGGCATGACCAATGACGCTGACACGATCTGGAAGGCTCAAGCGAAAGCGAAGAAGCCATGACCGAATCAACAGCAAAACGCAGAACTGGCTTAACCGTTGGGCTGTTTTTATTGGTCACGGTGGCATTCATCGTAACGGTCGGCTACGCAACGGCTCACTATCAGAAGTCGCTGTCCCATCCGCTACGGGCGACTCAATATGAGGGCGACTGGATCCGCGCGCCGGGTGAGCTTTCGCATGCAGGGTATTTTCGAAAGCGATTTGACCTGACGGGCACCGTAAAACATGCCTGGCTCAAGATCGTCGCGACGGACGCGTTTGAAGTTTCCGTCAATCGAAATCCGATGGGGCGGCTTTACCTTTGGCGACCGACACGCCCGTATCAAAACGGAACCAGCGAAAAAGGACAGGTGCTGCAACCGCAAGTTCCCGCCATGGCGTTGAACTTTCCGCGTGAGTACCAATGGGACGGACATGACTCCTGGAGACTGCCCAGCTACATCGATTTGACACCGTCATTTCAATCCGGAAAAAATGTCGTCACGATTGAGATTGAATCTCGTCTGGCACCATCAAGAGTAAACTTCGTCGGTGAAATCCAGATGCATGACGGCACCGTGATCCCCATCCGCAGTGACGAAACCTGGTCGGCCGAACCCGCGATCCCCGGACCTCAGCTACTTGATTGGACAGAACTGAACTATTGGGACAAACAATGGAGACATGCACTAAAAACGCAAGGGCCGGCCGACGGTGGGCATCGCTCGGTTCCCGAACCGGTTTACACCGAAGCGTTCTCAGGCTCGTGGCTGCGACATCCGAATGCTTCCAGCAAAGCCAGCGTCACTTTTGAGACACAGTGGAAAATTGACCGACCTGTCGATGAAGCCTGGATTCGCCTGATCACCAATCGTAATTATGAACTGCACATCAACAACCAGCGCGTTCGAGTCGCTTCGATCAAGCCGCCTGACATGGACAATGGCGACTGGGTTTTTGGGAGAGCATCCGCCTTTGACCCGTCAGCCAAACCAGAGTTGCTCGATCCGGACGAGGTTGGAGCAACGTTTGTAGGGAGTCGATTTGAGAATCCACGCAACGGACAGCGAAATTTGGCCGAGTTCCGCGATCCGTTTTCGCCGCAACTGACTCCCTTTCGTTACATTCGAACTTACAACCGAGCCCAGGCTCCGGGCGAATGGGATCCCAAACGAACCATCGCCGAATCCCGACGCACGCCCGAAACACCGGATCTGTTTCCGGAACGGCCGCGACCCAACGCGCTCAAGCACGACACTGCGGTTGGTGGCTACTTGAGCTACAGCATTGCCAATTTATTGCGTCCGGGAGTCAACTCGATCAAGGTATTGTGCCTGGACAAATCGAACGCGAACTGGCCAACGCAGATTGCCATCGACGGTGGAGCTTTCGGCCGCGATGGAACCAGAATGGATTTCGTTCGCGATGACCAATGGCAATCAACCGCGTCCATGACTCGCGAGCATCTGGACTCCGGGAGCGGGACGGAAAAAGTGCAGATTCATGGTCCGGTGTTGAGTTCCGGCAAGTCGATTCCTCGCATGCAGTATCGCGGCAACGCACTGAGCCCGGAACAGCTGGATCGATTGCTTCCAGGGGCACTATTGCAAACCGCCGTATTGACGTTCGCAGGAATCATCCTGTTCCTGGGAGCAGCGTTACTGATCGGTCGTGCAGGAGAACACCAACGAGCATCCGCCACCGGCTCTGGACTCACCGTCGAGGAAGAAGAAAGCGATGGACCTCTTTGGAAATCAACCTGCCAAATGCTTTACGGTATGTTGTTCACCGCCACCATCACCATCGGCGCCGGACTGCTGCTCGAATGTTCGTGGACGGAACGACATGAATCGCTCTGGTCACTCGATGGAAGTCTCTGGAAAATCATCTTCCCCACTGCTGCGATCGCGGCACTTGTCGTTGGACTGCTGGATGTCGTCGGTCGCATCGGTCTGGTGCGACTGCGCGATACCGGCCACCAGTGCATGGGGAGAATTCGCGAAATCCCGCAATCGAAATTCTGGTTTCACTTGTGCCTGTGGGTTCTGCTGCTCGGAGTATTCCTTCGCGCCTACAAGCTCGATCTGCAACCTCTCGATGATGACGAATACGCATCGGCTCAAGCCGTGATGGCGATCCTGGAAACGGGTTCACCGGGATTCGTTCCCGACGACGTGTACTATACTCGTAGTCCGCTGTACCACTACGTGACCGCAGCGATTGCCTGGCCCTTTGGAGGCAACCTATGGAGCCTGCGACTGCAATCTGTCATGTGGAGCGCTGCGACTGCCTGGTTGGTGTACCTTTGCGGTGCCAATTTGTTGGGCAATCGCTGGGTTGGTTTTCTTTCAATGCTGCTGCTCTGTGTGCATCCGTTCGAGATCTTCACGGGACATGTAATTCGCTTTTACCAGATGCAACAGTTTTTCGCGGTGCTAACGGTGTATCTTTTTTGCCGCGGCTTTGTAACCGAGCAATCCCAGGGCTATCGTATCGCCACGTTGTTTTCATTCCTGATGGCCGTCGTTAGCCAGGAGATCAGCGTTGCGATGGGACCTTCCCTCGTTTTCGGCTACCTCATGTTTGCCAAAGACCTCGGCTGGCACAGAAACTTTACGCTGGTGTTGATTTCTGGCGTGGTTGTGGCGTTGATTGGGCTGGACTTCATCGTGTTTCAAAATCTGTGTCTGACGCGAACTGAAGGAGTGTCGCCTTCCATTGAAGCCGCCGTCAAACCGCACTTCTGGTATCCGATGAACATGCTTTCAATGTTCTTTGGCTATTCGCGACTGCACGTCGTGGCAAGTTTCTTTTTCGTCGCAGGATTGCCATTGATGTGGCGCGAGCAAAACCGCAACGCGTTAGCCATGCTTTCGTTTTTGATCTCCGGCATCGTGATGACCAACTTGCTGGTAACCAACGTGAGCTTCCGATACCTCTATTGGCTGATTCCTATTTGGTTATTGCTCTCAGTGGATTCCATGCGACTGGTACTGTCCACTTTCATCAGCGTCGTCTATCCCGCCAACAAACACCTGAACCGACACGCGACAACGATGGCCGTTTGTAGCGCCGTCTGCATCGTCGCGATCGTTGCCAGTTGGTCTCCGTGGCGAATCGCAGGTTCGTACGAGTTGCGAATCCTGGGCGATTCGACAGGGGCCGTTCGTTGGGTGAGGAGTCAGAAAAGGGAAGGGGACCTGGTCGCCATTACCGAGCCACACACACATTGTGCGTATATGGAAAGCGGAAAGTGCGATTACGACGTTGCCTTACCGTTGCTCTATGACTTTGCCGTGATGCGCGACGGAGTCCTTGTCGATCGAAATGGTGGCGGCGAAGTTGTCAGCAGCGTCGATCAGCTTATCGGCGAGTTCGCTAAAGGGAAGCGCGTCTGGATTTTATTGAATCGCGAAAAATTTCGCACACGTGGAAAGAACATGCGGTGGGAGTATCCCGGAGCCCGTTTTGAAATCTTCATCCGCAAGAATTGCGAATTGAAACATCGAACCTATCTGTGGAGCGTTTTCCTTTGGGATCCGACCCGAGGCCACTATCAACCGTTCAGATTACAGGAGTAAAAAATGACGACACGTATCATCTTTGTCGACGACGATCCAATGTTGCTTGCCAGCACACGGCGTCAACTGCATCGAAAACTGGACGACTGCGAAATGTTATTCTTTGAACGAGCGACTGATGCGCTCGATTCGATTGCAGAAACGCCAGCGGACGTTGTGCTTTCTGATTTACGGATGCCCGAAATGAACGGCGCCGAGTTTCTCAATCGCGTGGCGGCAGTCTCCCCACACACGATTCGTCTTGCCTGGACGGGGCAGTCTGAAGTTGAACAACTGGAGCGCGTCTTTGGAATCGCTCATCAGGTTTTCAGTAAACCCTGTCCCACTGAAACATTGATCGAGATCATCAACACGGTTGTCACGATCTCACGGCAACCGCATGAAGAACGACTACTGTTGTTGCCAACGGCGCTATGTGAACTGGATGTGGTTTGTTTTTCGGACAACCAAACAGCGTGATCTCTGCAGAGAATGTTCTTAATACCGGGTTTTGTTCGATACTGTCCAATTGACAATACAAGCCCGACGCGCAAGCGAGTGAGTTTTTTGGACGGAATGGAATATCCAGCATTTTGCTTACCTGTTTGAGTATTCACTCTTGCGCGTCGGGCTTGTATTTTGCCAAACTAAAAATTTCGATGGAACACCTGACAAATCGTTGCTCTACAAGATTCACAACCTCTGCCGGCATCCAAGTACGCGGTGATGCTGTTAAACTACAGCCATGAAAACACATCGCGCCACAACTCACTGGCTCCTGCTTTCGATCACTCTGTTGAGTCTGCTTGCCAACAGTGGCTGCGATGAAGAAGCGGAAATTTCTGACGCCAGCGCTAGCGTGGAACCTTCTGCGGAAACGCCAGTTTCGTTTGTCGAAGTTGAGATGGAAGACCATTTGCCGGCGATGAAGGTTCCGGCTGACAATCCGATGACGCCGGAAAAAATTGCACTGGGAAAAATGTTATTCTTTGACACCCAACTCTCGGTCGACGATTCAATGTCCTGTGCCACGTGTCACGATCCGGAACTTGGTTGGGGCAATGGTGAAAAGATCGCTGAAGGAACAAGCGGCGTTCGTGGAAAGCGAAACGTACTCTCGATCCTGAATGTTGGCTTCTACGATCAACATCTGTTTTGGGATGGTCGAGTCAAGACGCTCGAAGAACAGGCACTCGTACCAGTCTATGAACCAACCGAGATGGGAATGGCTTCCGAAGCAGAGCTTTTGGATCGTATCAACGAGAACGAAGAATACAAAACTCTTTTTGGCGAAGCGTTCGAGGACGGCGTAACGGCAGCGAACATTGCGAAAGCCCTGGCCACTTTCCAGCGAACCATTTACGTGAAAGAGATTCCTTACGATCGTTATCTGGCTGGTGACAAATCGGCCCTGTCAGCGTCTGCGATTCGTGGTGAGAAAATCTTCTTCAACGAGCGACGAGCCAATTGCGGCAGCTGTCATCCAGCTCCGATGTTTACGGACCAGATGCCGTACAACATTGGAATCGGCATGGACCAGGAGGAACCTGACTGGGGATTTCACCACACCAGGGGCTGGGCATTTTGGGGGAAATTCCGATCGCCTTCACTTCGCGGCATCAATCAAACCGGCCCTTACATGCACGACGGTTCACTGGCGACGCTGGAGGACGTCGTCGAATACTATGACAAAGGTGGAATTCGCCACCAGTACACCGACGCTTCGATTCGCAAGCTTCGTCTGTCAGATCAGCAGAAACGGGATCTTGTCGCGTTCATGCGAGAAGGCATGCGAGAGATAAAAGACGATGAGTAGTCAATCAAAAAGTGGCTGGGGCGTCTCGCCACAGCAGATTGAGAGTACTGCGGCGAGACGCCGCAGCCACGTTTTTTACACCGGCTGTGCGTGATCTCAGCTGGCGGTACGACAACGCCAGGCAGTTCTTCAGTGGGAAAAAATTTGAAGTCACAGGTGAAACCAAAGACTACGTCCGTTGTTCCAAAACGCACGCTGCAAAACGAAGGGGTGCCACGTATGACTGCGACGCAAGCGACCAACAGGATAGTAATTACCAAGCCGGCGGCTACTAACCATTTCATTAATCGTTTCATGAATGCACCTCTGGCCGTGATTCCAGCTCTCTTACCCAGCAAATTGCGGCGCGGTTCTGAAGCCGCCTGGCCGATTAATTCGCTCATCGCACCGTCTGTACCGGTCACGCCCCGTTGTTCTGTTTTAGCTCTTTCTCGATCTGACGTTGGCGAATCAGTCGGATTCTTTCTTCGCAAGTTTCCGCTATCTCAACTTCGCCGACTTCACGGCAAACGGTTGCCAGCGCCCCGTAGCCTTCTATCAAAATCGCCAGATTCGTAGGCCCATCTACGTCGTCTTCGAATCGCTCAATTATATTCTTGAGGACTTTTTTAATCTCTGGATGTTCGCTGACCAGCGAAACACATTCCTTACTCTGTCAGCCAAACACCAGCCCGTAAAGATCCTCCCAGTCACCAAGACTGTCGAGCCCCTTGGGCTGTAAACTGAACCTCATGTATTGTTCTTCGCCAGCGACAATTTGAATTTTCCTCGAACGCCTGCCCAGCTTCGCGGCGAGTTGAAATCGCTCGCTTCCAAAGTAGAGATGGCAGGAACCGACAGGAAGATCAATTTCAATCTGCCCCTGGCTGTTGGAAATTCCTGCGAATGGTTTTTCGAAAGTTTTGGCCCTGGTTTGAGCGGAGTGTTTTCCGTCATGAAGATAGTCAATTGTGGAACTCAAGCGGCTACAGTAGATATTGGAAAACGACGTCGTAGAATTTTGGCTCCAATTGACATTCGGATTGGTTGACGCCTGGATCCCTTCCAGTTTTTCCCCAAACGCACCTTCGACTTCGATAAAGGTCCTCACCAGTGGAGTCATTGCGATCGTTACCGGTTCTGAAGCAGGATCCAGAAACACTTGAGGTCGCAAATATCTGCTTGCTGTTCGTTTTGGAGAAACCAATTTCTGACCCGCGTTAAAGAGTCGCAAAAATTGAGTTTTGGGATCCGTACTTTTCCCTTGCAACTCTTCCAATCCGACGCCATTTTTTGCGATGAAGCCATCACACAAGGCAACGATTTGGATCGGAGTTTGCTGCGGCCAGATGAGTGAAAACGTGCCGTCTTCTTTCACCCGGGACCATTCATTCCAGACGGTTTCATTCAGTCTCCCTGTTATCATGGTGGAGGCTTGAACTCGGCCATTCTTGATCGGGCGAGGTACATTTTCATCGAACTTTCCTTCAATCTTCAGCGCCGGTACCAATTCAATTCGCGTCTCGACATCTCCCTTCGACGCATTAATCGGCAAGGTGACGATTCGGCTAAAATGAGTCACCTCGTCATTCTCGACAAAGGCAAACATCAATTCAGCAAAACCCTCAGGGAATGGAGCAATCCTAAGCCGATTGTCCTTGTCCACTTTCAGCGGTTTAGAAAGGACGGACGGTCGACCGCTCGAGTCGCTCAGATACAAATTGCCCTCGTTGATATCAACGTCTTTGCAAATCAATTCAACGTTGACAGCCGCACCTGCAGGAAGCTTGGCGGTGTGCGTTGAATCACATGGAACAACAATTTCTTCATAGCTGACATGCGGATGATCAGGAGAGTTAATCGAAAGTGTGATTGCGGCTGCCTTGACTCGTTCATCCAGGTTCGCATATTTCGCGTATGTAACGACCGCTTTTCCATTTTCATCCGACAGCACTTCGACTGGCTCGAACCCACCTGTTCTTTTTTTGCCCCATTGGCCATGTCCGACAGAGCTTTGAACCGCCCAAGGTTTGATCGCCGCATTGGCAACAGGTTGTCCATCTGCATCAGTAACCAACACTTCCACCTGAAGCAATTCCTGCCCCGGGGCAAGTTGTCCTTCACCGCCCCTGGATTCGTCCTGTTTTGCAACAGCTTCTTGATCGCTCCATGCCAACGAGCTTTTTGAAAAAGGACGGAGCGAACCGACAGCCAACACAGCAGCCAACACTACCGCCCAAATCATAATCCTGACCGATAGAGTCACTGGTCCGCGATTCAAATTGGGTTTCAGAATGGAGGCAATGCGTTGTTCGATTGGCGGTTGGGCGATACTGGCTGCCGGCAGTAAAACATGCTGTTTGGACAAACGATATTGTCTGGCCAGTGACAGTAGTTCTTTTGCGTAGTCAACAGGCCCCGCTCCTGCATTGAGCACCATGTCATCGCAAGCCTTCTCGCTAAACACCAAGAGCTGTCGATGGGCATACCAACACATCGGTTGCCACCACAACACGGCCTTGATCAAAGAAGCAATCAAGTTCCAGATCACATCGTGGCGCGCCACGTGGGCTCGCTCGTGATCAAGTACCATATCCACTTTTTGCCGAGACCATTGGATCGCCGCATGTGGCAACAAAATCAAGGGTTGGGTGATTCCAATTGTCATCGGAACTTCAACATCGTCGGAAAAACGAACTCGCGGATCTGAAATTTCCTGTCCAGAACATTTTACTGATCGCCACCTCCATCGATTGGTGACAACCACGGCCAGCAATGTCCTGGCCAATTTCGATATCGCAAACAAGCCCCATAGCATCACGATCATAGCCTGCCAGCTGAGAAAGCCCGATTCAGTTGTCACTTGTTTGGCCGTCTGATGATCTGTGGATTCCAGAGAATCAGGTTTTGAAATAACTGCTTTCTCAAAACTGGGCTGTGAAATTAAAGGAGCATTTTCGCCTGCGTTTAACTCTTCGTCGATCGTATCGGTGATTGAATGTTGCGAAACCAACGGCATGCTCTGATGCTGTTGCACACTTTGAGCCGCGACAGTTTCGGGCAGCGATAGCCCCATTCCAAATTTTGGCAGACAAGCAATCGCAACGGGCAAAAGGATGGCGAGCACAATTGCGCAGCGCCAAACCAAATTTTGAAAAGCTGCCGATCGACGCCTGCAGAAAAATGAGAATAGGGCAGTTGATACAAGTACAACTGTAGAAGCAACCAAAGCAATCAACAGAAAATCAATTCCGTTGTTCTCCAGCCATCTTTTGGTCATCGTAATCATTTTTTGTCCTCAATCGCCTGATCAATCATTTCCTTGAGTTGTTTCAGTTTTTCATCCGAAAGATCCTCAACGGATGAATCAAAGAGAGCCGCAACTGCGTCATTTGCCGAGCCATCAAAGAAAGTATGAATCAGTTTTGAAATGGCTGCTTGCTGATTTTTCCGCCGACTGACGGAAGGTCGGTACAGGTATTTTTTCCCATCGCGACGGTACTTCAGCCAGTTTTTTTCCACCAGCAATCCAAGCATCGACCGAACAGCAGAGTAGCTGGGAGGCTCAGCAAGATTGTTCCGTACATCAGCCACTGACGCTTCCCCCAGCCGGGTTACGGTTTCGACGATCTGACGTTCACGACGCCCAAGTTCCAGTGGTGTTCTTCGTTTTCCCATGTATATCGCCTCGACTAAATGCCAATCAGTTAGCACATAAGTGCCAATGTATCAGCACTTTGCCATAAGTCAAGGCAGTTCACTCCAAATGGACTAAATCGGATGGCGACATCGACTTTCGATGGTTGGTGGTAACATCGAGGCATGGTACCGAATCGACTTCTTTACACTGTGGCCATCTTCTTTTCGTGATCCAACAACCATTGTTTTCGATCAAGTCCACCACCGTATCCAGTCAATGAACCGTCCGAACCGACCACTCGATGGCAGGGCACGAGGATCGTCAATCGATTGTCGCCGTTGGCTCGACCGACCGCTCGCACGGCTTTTGGCTTTTTCAGTTTCGTCGCCAGCTTTTGATACGTCGACGTTCTGCCTGTCGGTATTTTCAAAAGCTCATTCCAAACCGCGTTTTGAAATTCCGTTGCGTCATGGACCAATGGAACTTCAAACTCGAGCCGCTGGCCCGCAAAGTACTCTTTGAATTCGTGGTCCAATTGACGCATCGCTTCGTTGACCCCCACACGATATCGCGCTTCAAAGATTTTCGACACGCGCACCAATTGAGTCTCCAACATGCGGCGATCAGCGAATTCAAGTAACACGATTCCGGCATCGTTCGCACAAACAACCATCGGCCCAAGCGGCGTCACGATTCGATTCACCAGAATGACATCGATTCGTTTACGTTTGGCCAAGGATATAGCTTTCTGATGTATCAAATTTTCGAACAAGTCCTTTCGTGCCGTCCGATCAGCAGAATTTGAATCGCACCAATTCGTTCCCAACTCATTCGCCAACCGTCGCATTCGCAAGTAGGCATCGAATGTGATCGAGTGATTTGCCTTGAACCACCGCGCCAATGATTCTTTGGACGCTGGAAGTACGTTATCAACGACTGGCCTCGAGAGCTGCGTCCATTCTTCAACTGTCGCCAAAAGTTCTGACATCCACTGAGGACCGCCCTCGACATGCAGCGGCTTACAACGCTTGCAAGGCCGACAGCCAATGGCAAGACAATCACGGACCGACGGCAACATCAACCGATTCTGTTTCTTCGGAGCACGGGCTGGACAACGATCGTTACAGAAAATTTTGGTTGATGTGACTGCTGTAAACATAACCTTCTAACTTGGTTGACTTATCGCCAGGGGATCGTTGAACGAGTAACCTCAGTCATCAAACGACTGTGTCTTTGTTTGAAGAACCACGGATGAACACTGATAAACACGGATGTCAGCGCTTGCATGTATCCGTGTGCATCCGCGTTCATCCGTGGTTGAATTATTTTGGCAGATTCAAAACGCCTGTGGCTAGCCGTTTACCGGCAATACCGTTCAATGAAGGTGGGACAGGCTTCCAGCCTGTCAAATTTTATCGAAGTTGTTTTACGTTTCGCCGGGCTGCAGTATGTTCACAGGCTGGAAGCCTATGCCACCTTTCATGCTCGTTGAACGGTGTTTCCGCTCTGTGATACGAAACTTGAATCCTTCGTTGATTAGACCGGTTTTTTAGCTGCAAGAATCGCAATTTACCGTACCGCAAATTAAATTGGAAATTGCCAGGAAAACTGGCCACTGGCGGTGTCCTACAGATGAACACAGAACCTGGAGTTGGATTTGAAGCAGTCAATCACAGCACATGAACTCGCTGAATTGCTGAATTGCCACGCAGATCCGTTGCGGCTATTCGCTGCTCAATGGTCCAACTCACCCGACGACTGTGTTCAGGAAGCATTCGTTCAACTCGCGGCGCAAACGATCAAGCCCGACAAACCGCTGGCTTGGCTTTATCAGGTTGTGAGGCGTCGAGCCTTTAATGATCTTCGTGGGGCCAAACGCAGATCCAATCGGGAACAAAGCATCGCCAAAGCCGACTTTAGCGACGCCAATCCCGCGGATCGAATGGTGCTCAGCGAAGAACAACAGCAGATTCAAAAATCACTCGACAGCCTGCCTGCCGAATCGCGAGAGCTAATCGTTTTGCGAATTTGGAGCGGAATGAAGTGGAAAGAGATTGCTGAACTAACAGGTTGCTCAACGAGTGCGGCTCAGCGGCGTTTTACTGCGGCGTTGGAATTGATGAAAGAAAGTTTGGAGTCAAAATGTCTGACGAAACCGAAATGAACCCGGAACTGGAAAACTTTGCGGCCAACCTGCAAAACGTTCCAGCTCCCAGAGCAAACATCGATCGTGATCAGTTGATGTACGAGGCGGGCTGGGCTGCGGCCTTGGCCGCTCAGCAACCGAAAGTCAAAACTCAAACGCGCGGCGTTTCATCGCTGGCAATTTCGTTTGCCAGTGGGATAGCTGTCGCGACGGCAGTGTTGCTTTCTACCGTTCCATTTTTTGGCAATGAAGGCTCGAACGACCAACCAGCGATTGCCGCAAATGATCGCATTGAGACCGAAACAATTGCGATCGAAGTCAACAACCTTCCGGACTCACAACTTGCGGCGACCAACCGCGACGATCGTGATCTGCTTGGCTGGATTGAGAGCTTGCCGCCTGGACACAGCATTCGAACGGGTTTCTCTTCGGTTCAGACGAGCCCCAAGTTAGCCAACACAAGCACCGATTCGCGACCCGTTAACCAACGTTCCTATCGTCCCAAAACTTCGGGGCAACTTATGCGTGAGCTCATTCCGGATGCGATCAATCAGCCTCAACCGCCGACCTGGTCTGCGTGGCTGATGTTGGGCGGATAACTTGCGACGTTTAACTTGAACATCCCCTAACTCATCAGGTGCATTGAAATGTCGATACACAAACAACTACTGCCCGTACTTTCAATCCTGCTTTTGGTTTGCCTACATCGATCAACCACGGCTGACATTACCGTTATCAAGGGCCGCGACATTCGGCCACGCGGTGCGTCACCAGTCGGTGAGTCCGGAACGATTTACAAGATTGTTGTCACGCCTGCGAAGGAAACAATGCCTGCGTTCAGGTATCGTTTCTCTACCCCGCCACACAAGACGATCGCAGGCAACGCTGTAACACATTATTTGCGGTCGCTCGGTGAACGAGGACTGTCGTTTCCCTGGAAAGCCGCCTATGACGAAACCGACGGCAAAGTCGACGACTGGTATTCACTCGACACGAAGACTGCTGACATTCCGTTAGACCAACTTAAGAAGTATTCCGGATATTTTGACAACATCGTTAACAATCATTTGCGGCGAGCCTCGATGTGTCGCAATGCTGATTGGGGACTCGCGGTTGAAGATTTACGAGGAATGGAAGCGATCGAGTTCCTGCTGCCCAGCGTGCAGGAAACCCGATCGATGGCTCGGGCACTTCAACTTCAGCTACGTCTGGCGATCATTGAGAAACGTTTTGACGATGCCGTGGAGCTTTTGCGAATGACGTACCAGCTCGGCCAGGATGTGAACGAGTTTGGTGTCCTGGTTACAAGCCTCGTTGGATGCTCAGAAGTTAATATCGCCAACGGCGGTGTCCTACAGTTTATTTCGACAGAGGGTTCGCCAAATCTTTACTGGGCGCTTGCCGAACTACCCACACCGATCATTGACCAACGTTTTGCGACGCGACTTGATTTGAGCATGCCGATGAGAATCTTTCCTGAGTTGATGGATATTCGAAACGTGACCCATTCCAAAGACGAATGGAAGCGACTGTTGAGACAATACACGGAGGACGCTTCCAAACTGAGAGAGATGGTCAAAAACTCCCCAAACCCGCAACGGAGCACCAACGGCGATGTCATGTCACTTGGCTTTGGGCTGGCTGGATATTCTGGTGCAAAGAAAAGAATGGTGCAACGCGGTTACACTGAAGACCAAATCAAATCGATGTGCGTTTCTCAAGTCATCCTGATGGATGCTGCCTTCGATATTGAACATTTCAGTCAGGCGTTTGAGAAGACCTACTACGTTCCATTTGAAAAATCGCAAGAAGCTGCAAATAGAATCCGCCAGACAATCGACGATGCTGCGAAGACACGACTCGGTGCGATGATTACGGATATTCTGGCACCGCCAACACTTGTCGTACGCGAGGCAGGCATTCGATCCGACGCCGGCATCCACCGCCTGATGGTGGTCGAATCGTTACGAAATCACGCCGCGGTACACGGCGAGTTTCCCGAATCACTTGAGTCGCTTGAACTGCCTGTTCGCGTCAACCCAATGACCGGCAAGCCGTTTACATATTCTCTGGAAAACGGAACTGCCGTAATTGTATTCAAACGCGGTAGTTCGCTAGAACGGTTCGAAATTTCCATCAAGAAATAGCCGACGAGCCGACCGATCAACCCTAACAATTTAACATCCGAGAAACCCATGCTTTTTAAACAAACACAGTGGCTATTTCGCGTCTGCATCCTGGCCACAACGATCACGGCCGCCAGTGGAGCAATGGCTCAAACCAATCCTGATGAAGACCTGACGAATTTCATGACCTCTGATGTGATTGGTATCGCTTACATCGACATTGAGAACGTGGATCTGAAAGAGTCGGTCGCTCTAATGGACAAGCTTGGCTTTCGCGAAACGATTCGGTACCAGGAATTACTGGCCCGGTTGCCTGAGGCAGAAAAAGACATTTCCAAACTGAAAGAAGCGGGACTTTCGCGAGTCTATGCTTTGCTGCGAACATCAGACATTCAGGAGGTGGGAACTTCATTCGTAATGCCACTTGAGACAGGAAGTGATCCGCAGCTGGCAATCGAAGCTTTTGAGGGAGTTTTTGAAAAACTTTCAGGCGGCAAACAGCGTGGTTACAAAGTTTCATCGCGAGATGGCGCCTTGATCGCAGCGGCGGACGCACAATTCGATCGGCTCATGAATGAAAAAGGAAGCGCCGACAGCAAACGTCCGGAAATCTGGAAGGCCATTGGCCAGGGTTCATTGGGCGTCGTTTTGTTCGGCGATGAGGATTCGCGTCGCGTTGTCCAGGAATTGATGCCGGAGTTTCCGTCTCCTTTTGAAGCGTTCAATGGAGACCTTGTCGCTGTTGACACCAAATGGCTTGGCATGTCGTTGAAACTGGACGCCACTCCCAAACTGAACATTGAAATCGAAACGTCTGACGAAACATCAGCTGAGACTTACGAATCGCTGCTCAACAATGCAATAGCGATGGCCAGACAGATGCCTCAGATTAGCGAGGCGATTCAAAAATCAGAAGTGGACTTTATGGTCAAAGCACTGACACCAAAGCGGGACGGGACTCGGGTTTCCATTTCCGCATCGCAGCTAACGAACGACCTGGATCGTCTTGCGACGGCATTCTCTCCACACATTAAATCCGTGCGTAACGCAGCACGCACAACGCAAACCATGAACACGATTCGGCAGCACTTACTGGCGATGCATAATTATGAATCTGCGCATGGACGATTCCCAGTACAATTCAGCGTGGACAAAGATGGCAAACCGTTGCTTAGTTGGCGAGTTCATGTTCTTCCGTTTCTCGAACAGAATGAACTTTACAGAAAGTTCAACCTCGATGAACCGTGGGACAGCGAGAACAACATTAAACTGGCCGAGCAAATGCCCGAAGTTTTTTGGGACATGAATGGCAAGTCTTTTGAGGCAAACAAGGCAGGCAAAACGATTTTCCAGGTTCCTGCTGGTGAAGGTCTCGTCTTCAACGGCGGCACTGAATTTGGCTTTGGTGATCTGACTGATGGCTCAAGCAACACGATTGGACTGGTTGCGATGCCTGTTGAAAGGGCTGTGATTTGGACGAAGCCAGTTGACTGGAACGTTGATCTGAAGAAACCGTTGGAGATGTTGAAAGCTGAAGGGCGGACACATGTCGCCGTTGGCCGCTGCGACGGATCGACAGATTCCTTTGCACTAAAGTCGCCAGAAACTTGGCGAAGCTTGCTCGGCCCAGCGGATGGTGAAGTGATCGACGAAAGCAAGCTGAAATAATTTCACTCGCAAGTGCCAAGCGTCCAGATCAAAATGTGGCTGCGGCGTCTCGCCGCAGTAACTATGCACAAACTGCGGCGAGACGCCGCAGCCACATCAAGTATCAGCCAATTGCACGGTGCCATCGTGCGGATACACCGACGTGTCACAGTAACCCGCAACCAATTCCTCGATCGTCAGACGTTGACGATCCGGGAAAGGCGGCGTCAACGCCTGTCGAATCGCTT
>CAYUNP010000024.1:37849-41740 GCA_964446085.1 uncultured Pirellulaceae bacterium | reverse complement strand
GAAGAGCCTGTCGCTGTCGTTGAAGAGCCTGTTGCTAAAGCGGTTCCAAAGGAAGTTGTTCCCGAGCCCGCGCCGGAAGCGCCGAAGAAGCCGAAATCAAAGGTCGGCGGACTTCTGGAGAAATTGCGTGGCGCAACGAAAAAGACTGCTGCCACTGCAACTCAGGCAAACACGGAAACCCGTGAGGCGAAAGCCAAGACGACGGTTCGACCGAAATCAAATGATCCTGCTCCGCTGGCGCCGCGTCGCCCCGGCGCAGCCAAGGAGCTTCGTAACCTCGATGGTCGGCCCCAGAAGTCAGGTGACGGTGCACCGAAAAAGCCAGGCAGGAAACGGGCCGCCAATATCAATATCGCGGCCATGCCTGAAGTGAAGCAGCCGACCAAGGCGGCTCCGACAGAGAAGGTGCAGAAACCCGATATCGCGCTGCCACAGGATGCTCGCAAGACGATTCAGGCCGGCGGTACCGCGCCGCTGGAGGACTTCACCAAGTCCAGTCGCAAAGACAAAAAGAAGGGGGGTCGTGATGACTCGCCGGAAGAAAAAGCCAAGAAGCGGCGGACTTCCCGGTTTGGCGATTCGCCATTGGGGAACCGCCGAGTTGGATCCCGTCCCTCGCGGATGCGTTCCAACTATCACCGCCCTGGCTCACGAAAAAAATCCGGCAAGAACACTGCTGCTCCCCGCAAGGACAGCGCCGTTCTGCAATTGCCCTGTACTGTTCGCGAATTCTGCGAAGTTACAGGCGTAGCGAAAATCAAGATGCTGCTTACTTTGAAGCAGATGGTGGAAGATTCCAATCCGACGATCAACTCTGCCATGTCTGACGAAATGGCGGAAATGTTGGTCGAGCATTTCGGCGTCGATGTTGAAGTTCGGGCTGCCGTTTCTCTCGAAGAGGAAGTGCTCGCTGGATTTGAAATCGAAGATGCCGAAGGTGATCTGCAGCCACGTCCGCCGATCATTACATTTCTCGGTCACGTCGATCACGGAAAAACTTCGCTGCTTGATGCTCTCATCGGAATCGATGTCGTGTCCGGTGAAGCAGGTGGAATCACGCAGCACATTCGGGCCTATCAGATCGACAAAGACGGTCAGAAGATTGCTTTTGTTGATACGCCGGGCCACGAAGCATTCACCGAAATGCGTGCCCGTGGTGCCAACGTTACCGATATCGCTGTTCTGGTTGTTGCGGCTGACGACGGTGTGATGCCGCAAACAGCAGAGGCCATCAACCACGCCAAAGCCGCCGAAGTTCCAATCGTTGTCGCATTGAACAAATGTGACTTGCCTGGCATCACTCCGGACAAGGCCATGCAGGATCTGGCGACGAACGAATTGCTGCCAAGTGAATGGGGTGGCGAAACTGAAGTTGTCAAAACCAGTGCGATCACCAAAGAGGGACTCGATGAGTTGCTCGAAACGATCCTCGTGACGGCTGAGCTCTATGAGTACAAAGCCAATCCGGACCGTGCCGCTTACGGTACCTGTCTCGAGTCGGAGCAACAGTCTGACCGTGGTGTTGTCTGTAAAGTTCTGGTTCAGGGTGGAACACTGAACGTCGGCGACGTCGTTGTTTGTGGTACTTCCTATGGTCGCGTCAAAGCAATGCACGACACGCTCAAGCCAAGTGTGAAGCTTGATGTGGTCGGTCCTTCGACGCCGGTTAATCTGACGGGTTTCAACACACCTCCGGGAGCCGGTGAGAAGCTGTATGTGGTTGACGACATCGCGAAAGCTCGCGAGATCGCGGCCGCGCGTGAATCAGTTGAACACGAACAAAGTGTTGCTGGCTCGGTGATGGTCGATCTCGACAGTTTCCAGCGTCGTCTCGAATCGGGAACGTTGCGTTCGTCCGATTCGGAAGTTGTGACGCTGAATCTGATCCTTCGTGCCGACACCAAAGGTTCGATCGAAGCGATCAAGAAAGAGCTTGGTAAAATCGACCATCCGGAAGTTCGTATCAAGATTGTGCAGGCACTGGTGGGTGGTGTGACGGTCGCCGACGTGCGTCTGGCTCAGGCATCCGAAGCCGTCATCTGTGCGTTCAATGTCGTACCCGATGAGAATGCACGTTCTCTGGCCGATGAAGTTGGTGCCGAGATTCGCCGTTACGAAGTTATCTACAAGATTACAGACGACTTGAAGGCGACGCTCGAAGGTCGACTCAAGCCGGAAGAGCAAATCGTCGAGCAGGGTATGGCGATGGTTTTGCGTACTTTCACGATCAGCAAGACGGGTACGATCGCGGGTTGTCGCGTGATGCGTGGCACGATTCAACGTGAATGCCGCATGCGTGTTATTCGCGACAGCACCATCATTGGTGACTATCCGATCGATTCGCTCAAACGTGAAAAGGACGATTCGAAAGAAGTTCAACGCGGCATGGAGTGTGGTATCAAGCTGGATGGTTTCAACGACATCAAGGAAGGTGACACGTTGGAAGCCTATCGAATCGAAGAGGTCGCGCGGACGTTGTAGTGTTGCTACCTGGTCATCAAATGATCGACGCAGTACCCAGTCCCTGATGCGAGAATACCATGAGTAATCGGCGAGTCCTAAAAGCAGCCCAGGCGATCCGTGAGGTCGTCAGCATGGCGATTCTGACCGATCTGAAAGATCCGCGTGTCAGTGATGTGACCGTGACCTTTGTCGAAGTCTCTGCAGATATGCGGATGGCGAAGGTTCATGTGTCGGTGATGGGTGATGAAACCAAGCAGAATTTGTGTCTTCGGGGCCTGCAGAATTCGGCAGGATTCCTGCAATCGAAAGTCGGGCGGAGAATCGACACCCGATACACACCAAAGATCCAGTTTTCCCTGGACAAAGGGATGAAGCACGCCATGATGGTAACCAGAATCCTGGAGGAAGTCCTGCCTCAGGAACGTGCCGAGAGCGAGGGGGAAGACAGCGAGGAGGCTGTCGATGAGACCGAATCCGTGATCGAGAATCAGGACGAATAAATCGGGCTTCGCTTCGCCGCGTAAGTTCACTCAACCTAACGAACCCAACCCAAGATATTCCAATCCATGTCTGCAAAAAATCGCGCTGACCTGCTGACCAAACTTCACAAAGTTGTCAAAAAACAATACTCCCCGATTGCGACTCCATCGAACCGAACCGTGTTGGAGCACATGATTTATGGCGCCGTTCTGGAAGACTCGACTTTCGAAGCCGCCGATGAAGCGTTCGCCAAACTGCAGGAGAACTTTTACGACTGGAATGAAGTTCGGGTCACGACCCGAAAGGAACTGGCCGAACTGTTGAAAGCAACCAGCAAGCCTGCAGAAGCAGCGGCTCGGGTCAAGAAATCATTGCATGGCGTTTTCGAAAAGTATTACCAGTTCGATCTGGAATTTCTGAAAAAGGAAAACCTTGGCAAAGCCGTTCAGTCGATGGAAACGTTCACGGGCGTTTCTGCTTTCACGATCGCCTACACGGCTCAGAATGGTCTTGGTGGTCACTCGATTCCGATCGACCAGAGCTTCATGAATCTGATGTATGCGATTGGTGCGATTTCGGAGAAAGAACTTCGCGATCGAAAGATCACGGGGCTTGAGCGGACGATTCCCAAAGCCAAGGGCGTCGAGTTCAGCGTGCTTGTTCATCAGTTGGCGGTTGCGTTTACATCGTCGCCATTCAGTTCAAACGTTCGCAACATCATTCTTAAAGTTGCTTCGGATGCAAAAGACCGGTTCCCGAAACGCGGTGGAAAGAAGCCGGCGAAGGTTGAAGAGAAGAAAGAAGCTCCCAAGCCAACCAAAAAAGTAGCCAAGTCAGCCAAGGCGGAACCGAAGAAGAAAGCCGCACCGAAAAAGAAAGCTGCAGCAAAGAAACCAGCCAAAAAAGCTGCGAAGAAAGTCACCAAGAAACCTGCGAAGAAAGTCACCA
>CAYUNP010000024.1:25395-37749 GCA_964446085.1 uncultured Pirellulaceae bacterium | reverse complement strand
GAAAGCTGCCAAGAAAGCAACCAAAAAGTCTGCTTCAAAGAAGTTGTCGAAAAAGAAACCTCGATAGCAGTGAAGGTGGCACAGGCTTCCAACCTGTGAACATGCAGACGACACAGCCTGCAATTCGCAAGTGGTGTTTGTCGTACCGCCTTTGAGCCGCATGCAGTCCGGATTTTTGATAAAGATCTGAATGAAGCCCCGATGCTGGAGCGCAGGATCGATTGCACGTCTCGAGTCAGGATCTTCCAGGCTCCCAATCAAAAACGACAAACATGCCTAAACTTCCCAAAATCGCGATCACGATGGGCGATCCAGCGGGTGTCGGTCCGGAACTTTGTCTTCGTTTGCTTGCCGACGCGGAAATCGTAAAGTCCAGTGTGCCAGTAATTTTTGGATCAGCATCAGTACTTCAGCTTGCCGCTGAAAAACTGAATATGCAGTCGGTCGACTTTCAGAGGATCACAATCGGTGACGGGCTCCCCAACGCTCCGGCGATTGTCGATATTCCATTTGATTCGACGCTCGTGCCGGGCAAAGTCTCTGCGGCCTGCGGTCAGGCATCGTTCGACTACATCGAACACGCGATTTCAGCCGCACTCGACGGTTCGGTTTCTGCAGTCGTTACCAATCCGATCAACAAGGAAGCCTGGAACGCAGCCGGAATCAAATATCCCGGCCACACAGAACTGTTTGCCGAGCGATGTGAGACCGATCGGTTTTGCATGCTAATGTATTCACCTGCGTTCAGTGTGGCGATGGTGACGACGCACATTGGCTACAACGAAGTTCCGGACGCACTTTCGATTGAACGAATCTCGGAAGTTATCGACCTGTCATCGGCAGCGATCGAAAAAATCGAGAATCGCCCTGCCCGGCTGATATGTCTCGGTCTCAATCCACATGCTGGTGAAAATGGCCTGTTCGGAAGCGGCGAAGAAGAGTCGATTATCAAGCCAGCAATCGAATCGGCAATCGCTCGCGGGATCAACATCGAAGGACCGTTTCCTCCTGATACCTGCTTTCTTCCTTCTCGCCGGGAATCGACCGATTGTTTCATTTGCATGTATCACGATCAGGCGTTGATTCCTTTCAAGGCTTTGAACTTTGACACTGGTGTCAATGTCACGCTTGGCCTGCCAATGATCCGCACCAGCGTCGATCACGGCACGGCCTTCGATATCGCATGGCAAGGCGTTGCCGATGTTTCCAGCTTGCTCGCGGCAGTCCGGCTAGCCGTCACGAGCCAGCGATGACATTGCCAGGGCTTTGCTTATTGAGGTGCAGTCTGGATGGCCCCAATATCAATGTTTGTGGCTTCGAGCTTCCTGTCGAGAATATCCCGCCCGCCGTTGTCGTTGATCACGATCCCGGCGCCAACGCCAGCAGAGTTTTTGCGGAGGCGATAGCCCTTGAGGGAATTCATCGTCTTGAGATCAATCTCAGTCCTCGCCTTGCCCACACGAACAAATTTTGGCTTGCCTTTGACAGGACTTGATTCCGAAGTGTGTGGTTCAATTCCGTAGTACAGATTGTTGTTGAACTTCACATTGATCCCTGTGGGCTTTTTTCCCCACTGCCCACCATCAGCAAAGTAAAAGATGTTGTTTTCGAAAACGCTGTTGATCGGCGTTCTGCCTTGAGGAAAAACGCGGACGTTCTTCTGCCCTTTGCCAACGAAGTGCGTGTTGTTGTAGATGTGAATTCCTTTGGCATCCTGCTGGCGGTCAAATCCGTAAAAGTAGAAACCCATTTTCTCGTTCTGGCTGACGTTGTAACGAATCACCACGTTGCGATTGGGCCTTTTCATGATGCCGCAGAACCAGTGGTTGTCGTGACTGTAGTTGTATTGAATGAAAGTGTTGACGCAATTGAAGTCCGCATCGAATCCGCCGCGATCAATCTCGCCTTCGCCAACATTTCCATAAGCTTCGTTGTGTTGGATCCTGATGCCATCTGTCTTGAAGCAGAAAATGCTGTGCCCCGTGTCGTAACGGCTGCTGTTGGCCAAAACATTGTGTTCGTAGACGGCATCTTTGCTTGCTCTGGCAATCACATTGTTCCTGCCGGTTTGATCGACAAAATTGCCGCCAATATATACCTTGGTCCACAAGTTCTTCGTGTTCACTTTGTCGCCATCAAAGGTGAGCTTTGCACAGGAAGAAGAATTGCCGATCCCGACGCCACCCACTCGAACAACTCGATTGTTGGTGATGCGGAGATCGTGAAAAATCGACGACTTGAGTTTCTCAAGATGTACGTGAATCCCGCCCCTGCGTTTCCCGGCGACCTTGCCGTTTACATCGTGAACATGGCAGTCGTTGATGTAGACATGCTCGAACGTTCTCTCGGAGTCACTCGCCAGGACACGAATTCCAAACAGGTCGCCCTGGTCATTGTCGCTGCCGTTTGTGTTGGTGATTTCCAGTCCATCGACCTCCCAGAAGGACGGGTTCCGCAACAGCAGCCCTGCCGGGTGTTTTCCAAGAGCATCAATTCTGGGACGCTTCCCTTTTCCATAGGCTTCGATGCGAATTGGAGCTTCCTCGGTTCCGAAACCAGTCGGTTCGAAGGCTCCCTTGAAGCGCTTTCCGCGTCGAAACAGAATTCGATCGCCAGGCTCAAATTTCGCCGTGGCAAGACGATCAAAGTCGGCCTGATTGGCTACTTTGTGTTCCTGGACGAATGCCGTGAAGAAGAGCCCAATCAGGAGGCTGGAAATGGACAACATATGAAATACCCGGTTGGTCTCGACTCAAATCCAACTACAGCAAAAAATCGGCACAACGCTGGTCGAACAGGCCTTCGCCGATCAGTTCATTCCAGCAGTCGTCCGACACGGTCTGATTCTGCATTTCTTCGATCAAGCCCGCAGTTCGCGAGGGTGTTGTCGAAGTTAGTACGCAGCGGTTGCAAATTTCTGGATACTTCACCAGCGCCTGAGCAGCGAACTCGGCGGCCAGAACGCGGCGCGTTATTGAGTATTTGTCGATGACTTTCTGAATGTCGATCGCCTGCTGAATTTGAGCGTCGGAACCGTTTTGATAGTTCGCCACCACGCGCTGCACACGTGGTTTTGAAAGTTCACCGTCGAGTGGATCATTCTTCGCATAAAGACCTCCATTGAGGATGCCGCCCATGTCCAACTTCAGTGGTCGGCCAGCTTCGGTTTCCCGCTTTGCCAGATCGATCAGATCGCAAAAGCTGGACGTTGCTGACGGATTGCAAAGCGTGTGCATGATGTAGTCGAACTTGCCAGGAAAACGATTGACGAACTCGACCATGGTGCGGGCATGCTTTGTCGCCATGCCAACATTTTTGATTTGACCCGTGGACTGGTGTAACTTCAGCGGCGCGATGGTGCCACTTTCAATCTGCCCCCAATTCGGAGTGTTGTCGAAATCGTATTCCGCATCAAAGCGTTCTTCTTCGTAGAATGCGACGCCATCCTGCACGTCAATGAAACCGGCATCTCGCATCAGGAAATCAGCGGGATCATGAATGGCAACGCCAGCGAACTGAATCACATTCAATGTCGCCGCTTGCGCCATGACCAACGCCCGAGTCGCATTGGCGTCGTAAAGCGAAAAGATATCGGTCGTGCCATCAAAGATTCCTCCCACATCGCCAGAGCGAATGGCGGTCGGTTCCGCGTTGAGGTCATCGGGTGATGTAAAGGCAGGATAACGTCCGATCTTTGTCCAAATGTCAATCGAACGAGGATCGTGATCTGCTTTGCTGCACCAGGCCGAGAACAGTTCCACGAATTGATACAGTGCCGCAGTATCGACCGACAGTCGCTCACTTCCAAAGACCGATTGCATTTCACGAATCCAGGTATCAAACCGGTCGGTTGAATAGCTGTTTCCCTTGCCCGATGGATTCGTGGCGGCCTCACGTTGAAGTTTCATTGCCGGGTGAGTTCCCAGGCAGAAGCGACTGGCAGAGATGTTTCGTGACATGGAGTATTTGGGTTCGGGTTTTGCTAATTTGGAGCTGAATTGTCGCCTTTGATTCCATGCCTGCAAAGGGGCAAAAACGTTTACTCAAACGGTGCTTCCCTGATGACGATCGGATTCACCTCCTCCTCTGCGGATGCGTCATTCGTTTTTTGATACAGCGGTAACAGTCGATGCCGGACTTCCAGGGACAGCAAGTTCATCGTTGTCAAATAAAGGCGGCCGCCAAAGGGTGCCCAACGATCCGGAACCGGAGCGTAAGGATCCCAACTGCCGGCATTTTCTCCGGTCTTTTCCTGTGTCCGAATCAACAGGGGCCGCAGGGCTCGATTCCACGTTTTCCACGTCTCACCATCAACATGCTTGAGAACCTGTGTCGCGTAGTACCAGTAGTACGTATCCCGCAGCTTGGCCGTTTCGCCGGGAAGCTGTTGTTGCACGAGATACCTGGCCCCGGCAAGCAAGCGTGGATCGTCTTTTTCCCAACCGGTATAGATTCGCATCAACAAGCCGACGGCTGTCATGCTGGGCGTTGCGTTACGTCCCTGAATACGGGAAACGCCCTGCGAGTTTACGGCATAGGGATTGTAGCGATACAGCGAATCGTTGACCGGGTCCGCCGCAACAGCCAGCCATTCGACAATCGATTCAAATGTTTTGTCTTCAACCTTGAGCCCTGACAGTCGTCCGCTTTGCAGCGCCATCACCATCCAACCGGAAACCGATGTGTCAGAAGACCGATTTTTCATCTCGGCGAAATATCGCCAACCGCCCTTGGTTGGGTGTTGCGAACCGGTGATATAGTCGAGCGCTTTTTGAGCAGGTTCTTTCAGCGATGGATCCTGTGTCATGCCGTAAGCTTCGGTCAGCGCCAGGGCTGCGATTCCGTGGCTGTAGAGACGACACGCAGCGTTCGAATTTTTGTCCGAATCGAGATAGAGCAATCCGTCTTCGCCCTGGTTTTTGATCAGCCAACGAATCCCGTGATTGACTTGTCTGGCATACTTGAATTCGAGATGGTTGTAGCCAGCCCCCTGAAACGCCAGGACAGCCAGCCCCGTCGCTGCCATGTCACTGTCGAGTTGCCGTTTGTGCAAGCGATGTTCAGTATCGAATCGGGTAAGCGACCAGCTTCCATCTGGCTGTTGGTACTTCACCAGAAACTCCAGGCCGAGGTGAATCGCAGCTTCTGTTTTTGGTTCTGCCTCGCTTTCGGCCTGGCCGGGCGTGCGTCGACGGAAGGCTTCTTTGGCGATCGTGGCAGTTGGATTCATCGCCGGAGCACCGCCAAAATCCTGTCTCCGAAAACGATTGTCCAGCTCCGGTTGAATCTGTCGACTTTCCTCCGACGCGGGCCGCATTTTGATTCCGGCGGTGATGTTTGGCGTCGAGTCCAGTCCAGCCGGACCTTCGATGGCAGCAATATCAAAGGCCAATCCGGAGTCGGACCTTGCGGTCTCGGTGCGGGCGACGCGGATGTCAGCGAGGTCATCACCTGTGGCTTCTTCAGTAACCGTCGAACCAGTGGCAGATCGGTCAGGAGCGTTCGCCAGAGTTGCTTCAGCAGAAACGTTTGGCGCTACTTCGTTTCTGGCTCGTTCGGAAGTGTTTGAAGTTTTGACCAAATTCCGTGTGGATCTGTTTGAATCTGTTGGTCGGCTTCGTTTTGAAATCGCGCCTTCGATCACCGGCAACGAAGTCACCGATTGCATCGCCATTCGTGTTGCCGATTTGCCAAGCAGGTCGGCAGTCGAGAAAGCGCTGCCAGTTTGGGAGCGGGACGTGATTTGCGCCTCTGCGGATTCGCTGCCATCTTTGGCCGAAGCATCACCTTCGGAGCCTGCCACAGGGTCAGAATTTTGAGCCGTGTTCGGTGCACGTGCCACGCGAACTTTTGCATTGCCTACCAGGCGTCGCATTCGTTCGGCCTCCTCTTCGTCGTCGTCTTTGCCGTCAGCGACAGCCAGTTGCTTGAGAAACTCTCTCAGTTGCGATTGGTCGTTATCGTTATCAATTTCGCGTCCAATGGCTGCAAGTTGCGGTGCCGGACCGCTGCCTTCATCCGCCGTCGGGGCAAGGTTTGGTGCTGCCGCGTGATCCAATATTTGCGAGTCAGGACCTTCACTGCGTCGTGTCAGTTCGGCAAGTTCTGTCGGCTGGTCGCTGTCAGAGGCAGTTGGTTGAGCAGCCGTCTCACGCGGCGCGGCAGTTGCAGCGAGTTCTGCGTCGGCAATGGTAGGACGTACTTCCGACTCGGCAGATGAACGTCTGGTTTGTGACGGGTTCAGGCTGGCAACGTCTGGTGCACCACCGCCCGAGAGTCGCCGACGTTGAGTTTCGGCAACGACTTTGGTGGGCCCAAGATTCACCGGCGCGGCACCTTTTTCGATCGCAATAATTGACTCTGATCGACTTGCTGCAGAAGTAATATCCGCTGCCGAAGATTCAGCCGTTTCCAGGGTAGGCGATTTCGATCCGGCGATCTTTGCAATCGCCGACGTTTCCGCCCGGAAGGCACTTGTGGGTTGCGGAGCTTCAGCAGTCGAACGACGTACCCTTGAAGCCTGCGAGTTGGTCAGCATTCGAACATTTGAGTTCGGACTTTGTTCTCTTCGGTTCAGCATCGCGTCGGATGCTTTTACTGATGGGCTGGGAAGTCCACCTGCGCCGGTTTGCAGGTTCAGTTTTGCCATGCCTCCGGAGGTTCCGGATTGCCCTTTGGTGATCGAAAGCGTGCGGGGTTCAATGGAATCAGCGGCTGCAGTTGATTTTGGATTTGGAGCGGGGCGGTTAGCTGGTTCGATTGAACGGATCGTGGGCGCGTCGTTGGTCGCCAGTCGAGTCGACCGTGTGCTCGATAGCGGATTGGTTACCGTTGGGCGAGTCGGTGCGATTCGACGACGAATTTCCGTTTTCCTGGGCTGCGAAGTTTTTTTGCGTGACAGCGGCGATGGAATTTTACTGCTGGAGGCAACTTCGCTGCGGCGCGGACGACGAGTCAACTGGCCAGAAGATTCTGCCGGTGTCATGTCGGCGGCGTTGGTAGACGTTTTTGACTTTGTTGCTGGCCGCGGAGTGCTTTTGGCAGTTTGCTTTCGCATTTCCGTTTCCGCCCGCGCCACGCGCGCCCGGGAAATCGAAGGAGGCGACGCGATATCGGTGCGAGCCGATTGTCGCCGTGTCAATCGTGGTCTGACTTCGGATCGTTCTGACTTTCTCGCCGTAGTTTTCCGTGGTTCAATTTTTGTAACCTCGGTTTTGGGCATCTTGCGAGGCCGCACTGCTTTGACGACTTTTCGATCGCCCGAGATGGCAGAAGATCGCGTGATGGAATCCGCTTGCGAAACGGCGGTGACGGATTGACTGTCGGTTGTGGTTTCTGGTTTTGCCGCAGCAGAGGGATTGGAAACGGCGATCTTTTTTTCGTTGAGGCTGGGAGATTTGTTGGCGATGCTGCTTTTTGCCTGACGCGACATTCGATTTCTACGAAGCTGCGAGAGCGCTTCATCGAATCGGGAGACAGATCGTTGAGTGATTTCCCGTCGAGTCGTTTGAGGAGTAATCGTCGGACTGGTTTGTTGAACCGGAACCGGTTGTTCGATTGAAGTGACTTGCGAGCGGTTTCGCTGGATTTCTACTTCGGGTTCGGGTGTGTTGTCAGGTTTGCTGACAGGGATCGAGACGGTACTGTTTTTGTTTGTGAACTTGATGGTGCGCGAGGTTCGTTTGGCGACTGGTCTTAACTCTCTTTCGACACCATTGTGGAAGATGAGAATCAGTGACGTAATGATCAGGATTAGCAGGTGTCCTGCAAGCGAAATGATGAGTGAAAATTGCAGTGTCCGTCGCAGGTTCGAATTGCCCATCCGGGAAAGCAAAAACAGGGCTCCGGCGGTTATCGCAGGCAACACCAACAGACTCAGCCACATCCATGGTCCGGTCAACAGCGTTAAAATGGCTCCAGCGCCCAGCGCCGAAAGTACACCCAGGGCAACAACAACCGGCCAGAACTGATCGTCGAAAGGATCGGCGATTCCTGGGCTGATTCGCTTGATGGTGCGTTTTTTTGCCATGCTTGATTGTGGAGTGTGGTGCGGCTTTGAGCCTGCGAAATCGGATCACAGGCCGAGGCCAGTCATCTTTATGAATCGTCGATCGTTGCGGTGAACTCGTTGATGCCAACTTTTTTGCAAAGACTGATAGCGGTTGCGACCTGTTCCCAGTCGGTTTCTTTGTCGCCACGAATGACGACCGTCTGAGTTAGAGGATTGTTTGTTTGGGCGCGGCGAAGCATCTGTTCGACTTGTTCGACCTGTCGAAAGGCGCCATCGATAAAGAATCGCCCTTCGCGATCAATGTTGATCACCAGTTCGTCAGGTTGCATCGAAGAAGGCAACGCTTCAGTGACGCTGGGCAGATTCAAATCCAGCTCACGCTCTTCTTCAGAAAAACGGGATGAAACCAGGAAGAAAATCAACAACAGGAATACAACGTCGATCAGCGGCGTGATGCTCAGTGAACTGATCGCGGAAGTACGTCGGATCTTTACGCTCATCGTGACCTCCGTGGAGGCGGCTGTGGTATCGGAGGCAGGTCACTTCCGTCACCGTTGGAGGAAACTTCATCGATGATCGCATCCTCTTCGGCGGGAACGCCTGTTGTGAATCGAAGCTTGCCTTCGTAGCGTTCGAACTGCGGCAACATGTTGAAGCTGAGTTCCTCGATTTCGTTCATCAGTTGGACGATTCGATTTTCGAAATAGTGCGAAAGAACCGCAGCGGGAATCGCGATCAAAAGACCGGTCATCGTTGTGACAAGCGCCGTGTAAATTCCCTGGGCCAACGCTTCGGCGCGGTTTTGGCCGACGACCAGTTGAGTCGTGTCGTAGAAGGCTTGCGTGATTCCCCACACGGTTCCCAGCAGTCCAATCAGTGGCGCGATAGCGGCGGCAAGTGTGAGCCACGAAGTCGTTTGAGCCAGTCGTGTTGCTTCGCGTTGTGCGGATTCGGTGACAGCCGATTCCATTTCGCCCTGAGAGCGTCCGACTTTCACCAGTAGTGATCGAAAAATGTAGGACGCCGAAGAGGGATATCGTTGACAAGCCTGGTAGGCACGGCGTGGGTCGAGTCCGCCTTCGGATTGAGTCAGCATCGAGAGCTGTTTTACGAGTTCAGGTGGGAATACTTTCTCTCGGCGAAGCGCCAGAAAACGTTCAACGCTGATTGTGGCAACCAGGACCGACAGTAGAAGTAGCGGCACCATGAACCAACCACCGCGTGTGAGCAGTTTCAACAGGCTGATTCCTTTGGGCTTCACTGTTTCCACAGGAGGTGCCCGTTCGATTGGCACATCGGATTCGGCGGTGCTTTCTGCAACCGGGTCCTGAACGGGTGCGGCAGCAATCGCGCTGGTGCACATCAAAGGCATCATGGCGAGCAACAGTATCAGCAGCCATCGCAACGAATGATGCTGATGCGTCGAGTTTTGGTTTGACATATGTTTCTCGTCAGATTTTCGCGAGTCTCGGATTTTCGGATTGTGGCAGGTAAGCGGCAAGGCGTTAGCCGCCACCGGTAGCAGTATCTCCAGGCGTAACCGGCGGCTAGAGCCTTGCCACTCATGTATAACTGGTTACTGGTTGCTGATGTTTTCTTTGAGTGCTTTCAGTTTCTTGAGTTGTTTTTCGGCTTCGGCGGCCTGCTTGCATTCGGGGAAACGATCGACCAACTTTTGGTATTGATCAATCGCTTTTCCAATCAGGATCACTTTGTCAACATTTGCAGCGTCATTGATCTGCACCATGTAACAGCGTGCTGATTCGTAAGTCGCATAGGCTTGCCACTGTTTGACAGCTGGTGGGGCCAATCTTGCGGAATAGCCAAAGTAAACTTCGTTGTACTTTTCGATGGCTTCAGCAAACTTCTTCTTTGACAGTGCGGTGTCGTTTGCCTTGGCTGCATCGACGGCCTGTTTGAAAAGCATGTCGCCAACGATAGACGTTGCATGAGCCCCGGTCTCTCCATCGTTTTCCGACGCCAAAAGCAGTGAGTTCATCGCGGAACCCGCTTCTCCCATCGCGTTCTGTGCCATGCCGAGTTCCAGCAATGCTTCCTGTTTGACGGTCTCGTCAAGTTCAGGAATCGCGATGAGGGCTTGAGCCATTTCGGCAGCACCTTTGAATTTTTCTATCTTGTTTCCGCTGCGAGCGCCGTTGAGCAACGTTGGTTGAGTCAGCTCTTTGACGCGTTCGTCAGCGAGTCCAGATTTCTCGATGGCTGGCTTGGCGACCGTGTAGGCCTGGAATGCTTTTTCGAAGTTATCAGCACGGTAGGCACACTGGGCGATCATATAGCGACTGTTGGCGTACAGTGTTCCTTCAGGAAAATCTTCGGCCTGCTTCGTGAAATGCTGCTCGGCGATTGAAAAGTTGCCTTTTCTGTAATAACACCAGCCGAGTTTGTACTTTGCCTTCTCACGAATTTCGTCACGGGCGATTTCCGAATCTGCCTGAGTGAAATGATCAATGGCCTCGTCGTATTGTTTGTCATTGTAAACTTTTGAACCCAGCATAAAATGAGCTTCAGGAGCGCTGGAGCTATTGGGGTGATTTTTGATCAGGCTGGCGAATGATTTGAGCGAACCATCAGCGTCTCCATTTTCGCGCTGCGCCCATGCAAGTTCGTACCAGACTTTGTCGCTGATCGGATTGTCGGCCTTGAGCGACTCAGTCATGGAAGTAAACGTGCCTACCGCGTTTTCCCAGTCTTTCGCATCCACATAGGCCAGGCCCAATTCGTAGGACGCTTTCTCGCGAGTTGTCTCATTGTCGGCATCTGCAAGAAGCGTCTTGAGTGCCGCGATTGACTCATCGGTGTTGCCCGACATCCGAAGCGCATTGGTTCGGCCAAGGATCGCATTCTGAGCCAATTCATGATTTGGGTACTTGTCCAAAAAATCGGCAAAACGTTTTGAGGCTTCTTCGCTGTTCCTGCTTTCTACGGCAGCGAAGGCGGCCTGATAGATGGCTCATGGCGCGAGTTCGCTTTTGTCGAAACGACTGGAAACCAAATCGAAATTTCGCGTCGCTCTCTCATAGTTTTTTGCTTCCAGCGCTGCGTCGCCGACTGCGTAGAGTGCGCGGCTGACGTTGGCGTCGGGATCTTCAGGGAACGACTTGAGCATGGTGGTGGCGGTTTCTTCCGCGCCTTCATACGCAGACTGCTTCAATTGAGCAGTGCAGAGCGCCAACATGACTTCAGGTGTTCGATCCCATTGGCGATCGATATCGAGAGACTGTTGCAGTTTTTCGACAGCTTCGTCGAATTGTTCTTTCTTTAAATGGCTCGAACCAATCCAGTGCAATGCCTCCGCTTTGTAGCGAGCTTCCGTGATCAACGCGTCTTTGCCCTCGAACCACTCAATTGTTTCGTCATAGTTTCCCTGGAGGAACGAAGCAAATCCGGCACGTGTGATCCAGCGTGAGAGACTGCCGGTATCACTTTGGAAATCCGTCGCGAGGTTGCGAAACGCCGTTTCAGCATCGCCATACTTTTTTTGCATCAGCAACGAGTCGCCTCGAACCTCCCGCATGTCGGGCAGGAAATCGTCTCCCGCATACGTTGTCGCAAAAGTATCAGCCTTTTCGATCGCGGAGTCGTAGTCTTTGAGCGAGTAGTCACTTACCGCCGACCAGAACAGGCTTCGCGGTGCCTTTGGGTGATTTGGAAAGGCGGATGCGATTTGCGCGTAAAGAGCGCCCGATCGATCGGCCAATTGAGGAACGTTGATGCTGGCGTTGGCTCGATCCAACAACACATCAACTTCCAGGGGATGATCTTTCAATTGTGGTATCCACTTTTCGGTCAAGTCAAAAGCTTCCTGGTTGCGTCCGGCACTGATCAACCAAACCGCTTTTTCATGTACGGCCTCGATGGCAATGGACGATTCGGAATCCATGGCTCGTTGTAGCAGTTGATTGCCTTTTGTTTCCTTGCCTGCCAGGAGCCACGAAGTGCCTGCCAACACCAGGGCTTTTTCTTTCTGTTCAGAGTTTTCCAGGTTGGCAACCGATTCGAAAAGTTCGGCAGCCTGGACATGTTCATCGAGATACTTCGAACAGGACGCCTGGAGGAACAGCGCACGGTCAAAAAAATCAGTCGATTTGTCTTTGGAGGCTTCAGCCAACAACTCTTTGGCTTTGCGAAACTTCTTGTTGGAGGCTTCGGGGTCATTGTCATCCAGTCGCTGCAGGCCGATGTTGATCATCACTTCGCCGTATAAAAAGTTGGCCTCGTTGAGCAAGCGATGATCTTCGTCGCCGATAACGGTGCGAACGCGGTCGTACCACAGGCTGGCGTCTTCAAATTCGTTCTCGTCGAACGAAAGTCTGCCGAGTGCA
>CAYUNP010000024.1:13270-25295 GCA_964446085.1 uncultured Pirellulaceae bacterium | reverse complement strand
AACCCGCTGATCAGGCCAAATTTGAGAGAAGCATTTTCACGTGACTTGCATCGTCGTAACATTTGAGGACTCTGTTGCAGAACGTTTTCCAAACCTATAAACCATCAATCCGAGCGATCGGACCTACAGTATGCCATGAGCTACCCCGGGATTGGTAAATTCGATTGGGGAAATCAGTGCTCCGGCAGAGAAATATCATAAGATTTAACGTCTGCCAGGAATGAAGAACGACGCTGAAAACACCAAATCCACTCACACAATTCGCTTGCGAGGGCCTGCGAGGTTGCTATGGATGCACAATGGTACGCAGCAAGCAGATGTTCGGGTTCAGATTCCATGCAAAATTGAGCCAGACATTTTTGAATTGACCCAGGATGATGCGGAAACCCTGTTTCTTTTACGTCGCAGTTTTGGCAAGCCTACGGGGTTAGCCGAATCACAATGCGTGACACTTGAGTTGAGCGGATTCGAGGGAGCGGATCGAGCGGTGCTCAACCGGGACAGTGAAGTCTCCATGGAATGTGAGTTCGCCAAGGAAAGCGGATCGGCTTCGTTCTCTGTGACTACTGCGTTGATGCAGAACAATACGCTGGAAGTTGAATTTGGTTCGCTGCCAGCTGTTGCTGGTGAAGTGCGATTGCAAATACAGGAATGAAGCGCTGATTGAATACTGTCAGGTAGCAGAAGCGATGGAAGCCTATGCCACCTTGGTCATCGAGTTGACTAATGTTCCGATCGGATCGATCGTGATACTCACTTCGTCCCCGGAAAGTAAACAAAAATCATCGGCGGGAACGATTCCGGTTCCCGTCATCAGGAAGCAACCATTGGGATGACAGTTGTTGGAGAACAGGAATCCGACCAACTCTTCCAACGACCGTTTCATTTGGGACAGCGTTGTCTTGTCGGAGACGATCTCTTCATTGCCGCGCTTGATGCTCAAGCAAATTTCGGTTTCGCGATCCAGTGGCGAATCAGAAACGTAGATCGCCGGACCGATCGATGCACAGGCCCTGAACGTTTTGGCTTGCGGAAGGTAGAGAGGATTCTCTCCTTCGATGTCCCGGCAACTCAGGTCATTGCCGATGGTGTAGCCGATGACCTTTCCTCCAGGCGAAACGACCAGCGTCAGTTCCGGTTCAGGAACGATCCACTTTGAGTCGTCACGCAAATGCATGGCTTGGCCGTGACCCACGGTGCGAACAGCCGTTGCCTTGAAGAAGATCTCTGGCCGATCGGCATCGTAAACCCGATCGTAAAAGTCTCCGCCGCCAGCGTCTTTGGATTCATCCATCCGTGCCGTTTTGCTGCGGAAATAGGTTACACCAGCAGCCCAGATTTCCTGATCGGTGATCGGCACCAGTGCACTCTCTTGCAGATCCGCAAGCGATGGATCGGGTTGAGAAGATTCGATGGCGGATCGGAGTGTTGCTGGAAGTTTGTCGTCCAGAATCAACTCGTTCCAGGTTTTTTCGATTTGGTACCAGTGACCTTCCGATTGGACGATCGGGAAGCGGTCAGTTCGATAAAGGTGCATGGTGGATTTCTTTAAACGGAAACTGTGGCTGGGGCGTCTCGCCACAGTAACCAAAGTAGCGCACTGTGGCGAGACGCCCCAGCCACGTTTTTCAATCTACCAACCCAAACTCGGCAACGCATACCACAACGCCAGCGCGAGTAAAAAGCCAACGACTGAGACGACGGTTGAGATGACGGTCCATGTTTGGAACGTCTGCTTTTCGGTCATCAACATGTAGCGACTGACCATCCAGAATCCACTGTCGTTGACGTGGGAAACTGCCGAGGCACCTGCAGCGATGGCGACCACAACCAGCGCCAGTTGAGGCTGTGAAAGGTCGCTTGCAACACTCGACATCAACCCCCCCGCAGTCACCATGGCAACGGTTGCCGAGCCCTGTGCCACGCGAACGAACACGGCGAACAGATATGCCAGAACCAGCACGTGGATGCCCCAGTTCTGACAGGCAACGCTGAGCGCTTCACTGACTCCGCTGGCGCCCATGATGCCCTTGAAGACACCTCCGGCACCGGTGATGAGAATGATAATTCCAGCCGGGCCAAGCGACTTGGTGGTCACGTCCATGAGAACGGATTTGTCATAGCCACGGCCATAACCCAGGTAGATCAACGCGCCTACCGTTGCCAACAGAAGTGCAATAATCGGGTGCCCCAGAAACAAAAGAGTTTTTACACCGACATTTGATTCCGATATCTGCTTGTTGACTGCTGTTTCGTAGGCGGATTTTCGGGCCTTGGGATTCGCCTGTTGTTCAGGATCCAAAGAGTCAACGATCGCCGAGCGCTGGATGTCTTTGGCCACGTTCTCTTTCACAATCGTGCCGATCAGAATTAGCATAATTGGAAGTCCGATCAACACCAGAACCGATGTCAGACTTGGAAGTTTCGATTCGTCTTCTTCGGCCGTCTCTTCGGACTCTTCTGGCGGTGCGATATAGAGTTTTTCAGCCATCCGTTTCGGTACCAGGATTCCGCCAATGATCGCGGTTGGGAAACCGACAATACAACCAAACAGAATTACCCAGCCAAGTCCGACGCCCAATTCATAGGCGACCCAAACGGGTCCGGGTGTTGGTGGAACAAAAGCGTGTGTCACCATGAGTCCAGCCAATAGCGGCAACCCAAAGGCGAGCACAGATTTGCCTGTCTTTCTGGAGAGGGCGTAGAGAATCGGCGCGATGATCACCAGCGCCACATCCAGAAAAACGGGAATCGAAATGATAAAGCCCGTCAGCACCATGGCCCAGGACGCACGCTTTTCTCCAAAAATTCTCAGCAGCGACTTTGCCAGGCTCTGCGCGCCGCCAGAGTGTTCCAATAGCGATCCAAAGATTGCGCCCAGTCCAATAATGGTCGCGATGAAGCCCAGGCTGGATCCCATTCCGGATTGTATTTGGCTACCGATGTTTGCCAGTTCCAGGGTGCCGGCGCCACCGGTGAGTTCTTTTGACGAACCGATCGCCACGAACAGGCTGGCAAGAATCAGCGCCAGGAAAGCCTGCATGCGAAGCTTCAAAATGAAAAACAGCAGAACGAAAACCGCCAGAACCAACAGGATCAATAGGTAAGTTAGCGAAAGGCCCTCTTTTTGGGCCAGCAGGAACGTGGACAGAGGCATGGTCGGTGGATTCCCTTTGAGCGAATGCAATGGCACCATATTACGTTGAATGGAAGTCACTCGACAGTCTTTGCCGGTCAACAAACTGATTAACTGGTCAGCTTTTTTATTCGAATCGATGATGCGGCAACCAACGCTCGCTATCAGTTCGGAAGCTGAGCGACATTGTCATTCGATTCTCCGAATCGATAACGTATCGCAAACGGGTTATCATTCGATGATTCCGCTATCCTTCGGTAACTGAAAAATGAAACTCTTTGCGAACGACCAACCAGAAATCTACGACGTGCAAACGACGGCCGATGGGCCCGCAGGTTCGCTTCCCTTGACAGACGAGATGCTGCGGAATCGTCCCAGCGGCGACCTGTTTGGCTGGACTCAGGATGCAGCCATGGGTTGGCAGCCCGCACAACTGAATCGCGATGAGTATTTGATTCTGTCGACGATGGGCGGACTGCGCGCGGCAGATGGTTCGCCGATCGCGCTTGGTTACCACACCGGTCACTGGGAGTTGGGGCTGCTTGTGAAAGCTGCCGCCGAGCGGATTCGTGACAAATCAGGATTACCGTTTGCCGGTTACTGCAGCGATCCCTGCGATGGGCGGACTCAGGGAACCAGCGGCATGTACGATTCACTGGCGTGGCGAAACGATGCTGCGATCGTGTTCCGTCGACTCATTCGTTCCTTGCCGACACGCAAAGGAGTCGTTGGAATTGCCACGTGCGACAAAGGTCATCCGGCAATGATGATGGCGCTGGCGGCCATGAAAGATCTGCCAGTGGTGTTGGTTCCCGGTGGTGTAACGTTGCCGCCGACTCGTGGTGAAGATGCAGGAAAGATCCAGACGATCGGCGCGCGTTATTCGCACGGCTTGATCTCACTGCAGGAAGCCGCCGAACTCGGATGCCGCGCCTGTGCGACGCCTGGCGGAGGTTGCCAGTTCTTTGGGACTGCGGCAACATCGCAAGTCGTCGGTGAAGCATTGGGTCTGTCGGTGCCGCATTCAGCGCTGGCGCCTTCGGGTCAGGAGATCTGGATCGATGCGGCGCGGCGAAGTGTTGATGCTCTGATTGCGCAACATCGAAACGGCCTGAGAAGTCGCAACATCGTGACCGATGCTTCGATTCGAAACGCGATGGTGGTTCACGCGGCTTGTGGTGGCAGTACGAACTTGCTGCTACACATCCCGGCGGTGGCTCATGCTGCAAAGCTCAACCGTCCATCGGTGGATGACTGGAAGGACGTCAATCGTAAAACGCCGCGACTGGTCAGCGTGCTTCCCAATGGACCGATGGATCATCCCACGGTTCGTTTCTTCCTGGCGGGCGGAGTTCCCGAAGTCTGTTTGCACTTGAGAGAGTTGGGGTTGATCGATGGCAGTGCGATGACGGCTGTCGGGTTGCCGTTGAACGAAGTCCTGGACCAATGGAAGTCAGGCGACCGTCGGAAGCGACTTCGGGATCGGCTCTTTGAGGCAGACCATGTCGATCCGGACACGGTTATCTTTTCGCCAGCTGCGGCGAAGGAAAAGGGACTGATGGGAACGCTTGCCTTTCCCACAGGAAATTTGGCACCCGAGGGTTCGGTCGTGAAAGCGACTTCCATCGATCCGTCTTTGCTGAACGAAAACCGGGCTTTTCAGTTTTTGGGACCCGCTCGTGTGTTTGCGTCTGAGCGAGATGCCATCGCGGCGATCAAAGGTCAAACTGAATCTCCGGTCAAACCGGGTGAAGTTCTCGTGTTGGCGGGTTGCGGTCCGATGGGAACCGGAATGGAAGAAACCTATCAACTGACTTCGGCACTGAAGCACTTGCCATGGGGAAAGCAGTGTCCGCTGTTAACCGACGCCAGGTTCTCCGGAGTATCGACAGGTGCCTGCATTGGTCACATTGGGCCCGAAGCGCTGTGCGGTGGACCGATCGGAAAACTTGTCGACGGCGATGTCATCAGGATCGATATCGATTTGCCCAACGTCGAGGGCAGCATCGATCTGGTTGGCACTGGCAATTCGAATCACGATGCGGCTTGGGGAACCAGGGAACTTGGCCGACGTTCAATGAACTCCTGGTTGGGGGCGGTTGATGATTTACCTGACGACACGCGATTGTGGTCAATGCTGCAAATGATAAGTGGCGGCACTTGGGGAGGATGCGTTTACGACCATGAGTCGTTGGGCGATTTGCTGGCAAAAGCGAGGCAGATAACGTAATCGCTTCGATTGACAAGGTTTCGCTTATCGGTAAGCACGGAATCACAACGGTTGTCGGACGTATTGCTAGCAAACGTTGATCAATTCTCGGGAATTGGACGGAAGAGTGCAACTTTCGAGCGTCAAGGTTCGAATCAATAGTAACAGACTGTTTCGCGGTACGTCGTCGTGGAACAGGTTACGTAAACGATGCTCCGATGCCGCAAAAGCCAACGAGTCACATCATGGAATCGAAAAACAGACTCGAACATATCACCCAATCTCTCGTGGAATTCAGGAAGCTATGGCTGATTCCTGCAATTATCGGTTTGATATTGGCGACGATCTATGCGTTTTTCATTCAGGGAGAAACCTGGACGTCGCGTCAGACGATGATCATTCGCGATGATCTTTTAGGTGAAACTTTCAAGCCTGGTCAGTTCCTCAACGAAGAGGCGATGAAGTCGGCACAGGAGACTGTCCTTGAGACAGCCCGTCGCCCGGAAGTCATTCGCACAACGCTGGAGCGACTTGGTCCTGAGCGCAACAGTCTGTTGGGTCTGGGCGGCGTACCATCGGGCTGGCCATCAAGAGAGGTCATTGAGGACTACCGTGGTTCAGTTTCCTTCGAGAGCGCCAATGGCGGAGAGTTTGGCAAGAGCGAAGTGATTGTGCTGGCGGCCAAGTCTTCCAATGCTGATCGTGCGATCAAGTTCCTTATGTTGCTCACTGAGGAAATCGATGGGAAGCTTGCCGAAGTTCGTGCCAACCGGTTCGAAAGTATGGAATCAGAATTGCGAGCAACTTGTGAGGGCGCACTGCAGACTCGAAGTAGTCTGGAAAAACGAATCATGGAGATGGATGAATCTTTTGGAACCGACATTTCGGTTGTCCAGAGTATGAATGTGCAATCCGGTGGAAATCCATCGGCTTTCGACAACAAGTTGAACGATATTCGCGCCAAACGAAGAGAAGCCAAGGGTCAAATCCTGTCGCTTCGTTCTTTCAAAGAGTTGCTACTTGATGCTCAGCATTCCAATGCCGAATTGCCAACATCGAGTGAGCTTTTGGCCAGCCAACCTGCCCTTGCAGAATTGGTCACTGGATTGGCGAAAGCCAAGGATGAGCTATCGGCTGCTGAGGCTTCCTATACTTCTCGGCACACCAGGGTAAAAACCGGGCGAGATAAAGTTGCCGCGATAAAGCGTCAGATCAAAAAAGGAATCCCGGCATTCATCAGCGGATTCGATGGTCAAATCGCTGTCCTGGAAAGCAAAATTCGCGGCCTGGATGGGTTGATGGAAGAAAACGCCGAGCTGATCAGAAAGATCAGCTCTCAGCGCGTGCCTTACAAATCGCTTGAAGGTGAATTGGCGAAGCAAACAGAAAACTATGCCAATGCCAGCGCTCGGCTTGCTCAAGTGGAAGCTCGCAAAATCGCCAGTAGCTCGATTCAGTTGCTGACACGCGTCGGCGAACCATGGGTTGGAACACGAGCTGATGGTTTGGGGAAAAGGGTTTTGGCACTTGTGGGTGGAATCGCTGGTCTGATTATTGGACTGGGGTTGGTGATGATTGTTGCACCTCCGTTTGTCGATCCGACTCCGGGTCAGATTGCGGCGACCAATTTTCATCCGCAAGATCCGGCCATTCCTGAATCCCCTTCAGCTCATGACGAAAGGTTGAGTCGACTTTCAGAGAGGGTGGCGCAACACGAGCAAGCAAAAACACTGCCGGCCGAACCGCCAGCGTCAACTCCGGTTACTCCCGCGCCCGTTGCGGTTGCTCCAGCGGATCCTGTTCCTGCTGCAGACATTTCGCCAGCTCAGATGCCAGTCGCCAAGACGCCTGTTCCGGCTCAAGCCACTCAGACGTCTGTTCCTGCTCAAGCCACTCAGACTTCGGTCCCGGTTTCAGTAGCGGAACAGGCTTCCTCAGCCGCGAAAATCGTTCCGGCACCGACCGCTCCGACGCCGGCACCTTCCACACCGACGCCAGCCCCAGCAAGCAATCCTCCAGTATCGTCCTCAACTCAGTTTACGGCAGCAGGAATGGCATTCGCTGGAGCTGCGGGAATCGCTGGATTGGCAACTGCTGAACCGACGACAGCAACGGAAGCAGTCGCTGATATCGAGATTCCAGATACAACCGTGTCGACCGAAGAAACGGCTCAACCGCAGACAGAAACGGCAGTGCAGCAAAGACCAGCCTCCAGGACTTTGGCCGCCATCTTTGCCAACATGCCACAGCCACGTACCGATGCAACAACTTTGTTGCAGGACCCCGGGACTACGGAAACGCTCGTTGACGTTGCCGGAGCTTCGGAAGCGATCGACAGCAAGATCGATGCTTTGTCAGCTGAACTGAGAGACAGCCTTGCAGTTCCCGAGCCGGAAGCTGAAACAGGTCGCATCAGGTCAGAGACCATTCAGCTGGATGAAGTTGTTAGCCAGTCAGCTCTTCCGCTGCAACGGCGAGCATCAGTGCGTCCCGTTGATCTGGCACGCGTGGAAGAGAGCAACGTTGATGAGCTCAATCGCGAGAACATCGACAGCGCGTTTTCGCAGCTGGATCAGGCTCCGCCATCGAATCCGCGACAAACACCCGAATCTGAAATTGACGATCTTCCGCAATAACGATCAGGGTTCAGAGACTGCCTGGTCCCATGGATTGTTCCATTGGCCGCACCCTGCCAGATACTCTGCGTAGACAGGATGCTCCGTAGAGTTGTCATCCAACCAGAGGCGCGTTGCGTCCACTTTTGCACGTTCTTCTTCCAGGGTTAACTGCCCCATCAAAACGGCCGTTCGCAGTAGAACGAAGTAGGTATCCAGTACGTCGCAGCGACAGTAGTCGTTAATCTGGCCCAGTTCGCCATCGTCATAAAGCTGCTGCACCATGTGGCCGGCGATGCCCATCTTGCCTGGACTTCCGACAAGATTTGCACAAAGATTCAGACCTCCACTAAGTCGCGTTGCGCCGAAGTTGGTGAGGATGTCCTGCAGGTCCAGATGTGAGTTCTGGTTGTAGCGAGCTCTCGGCTGTTCCCAGGACTTGCCGTACACGTTAAACCATTCAGGGATCGGAATGCCGTATCGATAGGCCGCCAGTTCCAACAACGGAAGATCAAACGAACGTCCGTTAAAGCTGACCAGGCTTGGTTGCTTGTAGGCTTTCCAGCCGTCCCAAAAGTGTTTGGTGATCACATGAGGTCGGTACTGTGGATCATCGAGCGTCACGATGTCGATCAGGTTGAACTGGTCATCGATTTTGACGACCGCAATCGATATGGGAATGTGATAGGTGTACGGAATGAACTCACTGCCGAACTTCTCCATCAGTTCCGAAGCGTAAAGTTTAATCGCGTTGGCCGCCGAAATTTCCCGTTCCGGGTAACGGATTTTGGCGATCAGATCGCCGTCGGCGACACTTTCGATGTCAAAAACCAGATAGCGGACGTTTCCGTTTCCGGATGCCATAAGTGCTCAAGGGGCAGAGAGATGAATGTCAGATCGAGAGTTTAGTCGATTCGTTGTCGTTAGTTAAGGTCGTGCAGCACCAGTATCGACGACCAATGTTGAGGTTAGAAGACCGGACGTGACCTCAGTTTTAGCAGATTCAGATGTGCTGGATGCGTCGGCAGTCTTTCGTTGCAATCCGTTGCGGCGTTCGCCCAATTGACTGGCAGAGTGCCAGACGGTTCGAAACTAGTCGTAAAAGGCAGTGTTTAGCTTCATAAGCGCCAGTGATGTTGAACGTGTGACGTTGAACGTTGATCTGTCTGGCATTTCAGAATTCGATCCCTGTTTTCGCTGGTCTTGTTGTGTTTACATTTTGGTTTCTTCGCAAGTACGATCTGGAAGTTGATGCTTGCTCCTATGTGGATTTCTTTGGGCCAATCGTTGATGTGCTTGCCACATTCACTTTTACGGCGCTCGCACTGTTGCTTTGTTGGTCGGTCGACATTCAGGGTTTGGAAAAAGAAACAAACGTTGATAGCGAAAACCGACATTGGGCGCTGCGAGCAAAATGGGTTTTTGTTTTCTTTGCCGTGTTGGTTTGGGTCCGTTTCGATGAAGTTGTACTCGTTGGCCTGGTTCAGGCAGGCCTCTTCTATTTGCCGTTTCTTGTTTCTCGCAAACCGTGGCGCAAGTTTGAAATTCGCGACATAATGATGGGCACGTTGCTGGTTTGTTGCGTCATGACTTTTTTGATGAACACGTACGTTCGTTTTTGGATGAGCTGGAGGTCTCCGCTGTTGATTGGAATCCTGTTTGGATTGTTGAATCTTCTGGCGTTTCGGCTCGTTTCTACTGGTCGGCTTGGAGTCAAATGGATCCTCGCGATTGCAATTCCACATGTCACGCTGTTAACGATCATCCTGAGTCTTGGGCTCTCCAACAAACGAGTTTCAACCTGGATTCGAAGAAGTTTGACAGTGGTTGTCTTTTTGCCTGCCGTTTTGGCAATTGCCGTGTTGTCGTACACGCATCCCAAGCCTGCCGAAATTGGAACAGGAAAGAATGCACTGGACGAAATTATTGCGACTGGAAACAAGATTGATAACATATTCAGACACGCATCGCCCTATCCCAGGACAGGGCCAGCGCTGCGCCCGTTTCCAGGGACAGTTGCACAGATGAAGCGCGTCGTCAGCGCATATTCACCGATGACAAAAAAGTGTCGCGACCTTGCTTCGGATCCAGCGTGGCTTTCGGTCAATTATGAATGGACAAATTTCGATGACTTCGAGGGGCGAATCAAAGAACGAAGTGCGATGAATGTTTTGACAACTACGATGTTGGTCGAGGGGCAGTTAGCGTTTCTGGAGAATCGGATTGACGACGGCTTGATGAGTTTTCGTGATGCAATGGACCTCAATCGCCAGTGCGGTTCTGGCGGATTGCCAATGAATACATCCGATGCAATGAGCCGCGATCACTACATGATTGAGAAGTTCGCTGACTTTCAGAATCAATTGACGCAGGAACAGGCTGGATCATTCGCCATGCGACTACTGGAACAGTGTAAGGCATATGAGTCCAGCGATGTGCTCATGGAGCGTCGAATCGCGTGGGAGGATCGAGTGCCGAAATGGCATCAGCGTCTCGCATTGAAGTATCTTGCCTGGTGTGGAGAGCATCCGCGCGGCAGCATAGAATTCAGGATGCGGCGGCATGAAACGCAGCTCAAGCTGTTAGCATTGCAGTTGCTTGTTTTTGCGCACGAGAAGTCTCAGGGCGAGTTTCCGGAATCATTGGACGAAATTCAGTTTAAGGAACTGGATTTTCTCAGGTCCGATCCGTTCGCGTCAGCGGGGACTCCGTTTTCCTACAGTAAAGTTGACGATAAATTTATTTTGTATAGCGTTGGCGCCAATGGGGTGGATGACAACGGAGGTCAGCGTGATGCCACCCTTGCATCGATGCGAAAACAATCCCGTTGGGCAGACTGAACGATCGAGATCGGCAAAGCTGATTGACTACTTCAGGTACTTCCATTTAAAGCCCGCCCATTTCTTGCCGTGAAGTCTCGCAATTGCCTGTTGAACAAGTTTGCGATTGCGTTTGACTTCTTTCTCGTCGCCGAATTCCTTAAGGTATTTTTCGTAGTGTTCTTCAATTCGCTTTTGCAGGACCGCATGCGGTTCGCGATGGCTCATGCTTTGCAGGACGCAGATGACTGTTTCGTACGTACATTGAAAACGCCGCGTCAAACCCAGAGGATCAACATCCTGAATTTGATTCATGGCAGCTTCGGGCGAGCCGTGCACGATCTGGTAAAAGGCGAGCATGACTTTGTGGTTGCCGATCGACCAGTCGTGTTCTTTTGTCAACGCAGCGGTGGAGACTATATCAGCTTCGTGTTCCCGTTTCTCTGCCCATAGCGAACAGGCCAGCGCAAATAGTCCCCCCGGAGTCGCGTCTTTTCGACTTTCCCAATCGGACATGAAGTCGCACACTTTTTTATCCAGGTTGCCCTGGCAAAGTGCCGAGCCCGTTGCCTCCCACATCCTGGTCGAGGTTCTTAGCTCTTTCAGATTCTCCGCCATGAAGGCGTGCATACGAGGATGTTGCTTGCCTTCGCCGCCGCAAGTGCAGGCCTCTACCATGAATTTGTCAGCACCTGCTTCCCAGAGTTCTTTTCTGTTCTTGATCGACCTGAGGGTGTTGTTGCAGGCGTCCCAGTTTTCCATGGAAGTACTGAGGTGCACATAAACATAGGCGACTCCCGGCAGCGCGTCGGGCTTGTTGATTTGTTTTGTAAGCAGTTCAAGCGTTTCTTTCCGCCAACCCGCTTCGAACATCGACGCGACCACGGAGTCAATCGGTGTATGGTCCTGGGCAGGGATTTCGCAGATCTGCTGAAGCTTTTCAAAGGCCAGCTCACGGTCTCCACCAAGGGCCGCGATTCTGCCCTGCTCGGAAACAACCCACTCCGGAGCGAGGTGCGGAGTCACGAACTCAAGCATTTCTTTGGCGTCGTCCCATCGCTTTTGGTGCGCAAGAATATCCAACAACCTGCCAGAGGCGTACTCATAGGTTGGCGCCAGGTGCACCGCCTGGGTGAAATTTTCTCTGGCTTTGTCCAGTTTGTTTTCTGCCAGGTTGGCGTCGCCAAGGTAACCCCACGAGACCGCATTTTGAGGTTGAATGCGAACCATCTCCTGGGCAGCTTCG
>CAYUNP010000024.1:0-13170 GCA_964446085.1 uncultured Pirellulaceae bacterium | reverse complement strand
ACCCCACGAGACCGCATTTTGAGGTTGAATGCGAACCATCTCCTGGGCAGCTTCGACATAACGTTTCACATTTTCCTGGAAGCGATACCATTGGCCCAGTTGCTGCCATGCCCAAAAGTAGTCCGGATCGATTTCGGTGACCCGCCGCATTTTCGCAATCGCAACATCGAAGTTGCCTCGTTCACCTTCGACCCACGCGGCGCGGGCTGTTAGATCCAGCGGCATGTCATTTTTGAAGACTTCGGGTTTAACGGCTTCGATTGCTTCGTCAAACATGCCCAGCTGGCAAAGCAACGCCGACTTTTGTTCGTAGGTTTCGGAATCGAGCGGATTCAAAGTCAGTGCTTTGTCCAGGGCCGTTTTCGTAAAGCTCCGAGAGCTCGTTGAATAATCCTTCGTTCAACGATTCTTTTTCGCACGTCCGCGACACACCCAATCCGGGCTCAGAAATTGACACTGTTTGTATCCCTCAGTCAGTCGGAAAGCGGTTTGCCAAATCTGGACAAATCAAGCTACCAAACTCAAAAGCCGGTGTCACTTTTTTTTGTGGCTTTGATTCAGGATTTGCGTTTTGTTTCTGGTGATTGAATATAGGTAACAATGGAGCCATCTGAATTGACTCAAGGATGTGCAGCGTTAACCGGGTCGATTCAGTCGAAAGGCAGTTCTGCGAACAACCGCAAGGATTCACAAGTCTGATGCAATTTCCTGCCGCGAAACGCCCAGCAACGTGTCTAGTTAACCCAGTTGAATTCGCCGTCGTTGTTTTCGGCGATGAATTTCATCAGTCTGGCACCCTCTTCGCTTGGTCCCAGAGAAATAGTGTGCACGGGAATCTTGCTGAAGTCGCCCTCTTTCGGGTTTCGGGCCGGATTGTCACGAGCCAAAATCTGGATCGAATTGTCGGCCAACATGCCATCAGACAAAAGAAAGATTGCGTCGGGTTTTAGCGAGAGACTGAAACTCAACGCGTGAGCAGGACGCGTGCCGCCGATGGGAACCTGCTTGTTGAGCCACTTGGTCAGAGCCGATTTGAATTCTCCCGAAACGGGCAGAAGTTTTAACTCCTCAGGCGCGATGTCAAACATCGGAAACGTCTGGAAGTTGTAAAGCAGTACAAGTGCTTTCTGTTCCTCGTTCAGCTGACTGATCGAATTTTGCAACTCATTCAACGCCTGATGCCATCGAGCGCCTTCGTTCATCGAGTCACTTGCATCAATGATGAAAACGAACCGGCTTCCTGATGCTTCAGTGCCAAAGAATTTGGTAGAGGTGCCCTCGGTGCCTTCAACGCCGCCTTCGTCAGCATTGTCAATCGGAGTCAGACCGGAATTGGCCATCGCTTCCATTCCGATGCCATCGGCCACGCCCTCCAGTAGCGAAACTTCCAATCCGTCATCGCGGACGATATCGGCAACCTCGTCGGATGCTTCGGAGTTGAGCGCCGCGACGTCGACCGTCAACAGATCGACTTCGGGCTGTTCGATGCTGTCCAGCATGTCTTCGACGTCGGCATTCGGTGACGGGTCAACCATCAGTCCGTCCAGTCGTAGCGCCGCATCATCACGCAACGGAGAAGTCGCGATCACGGTCAGCAAGATCAACACGGCAACATGGCTGACGAAACTGAACAGCCAGCCTGGCGTCAGCGTCAACAGATTCTGGATCGAGAAAAATGCCACGCTCACTTTGGCGGCTCTGTCGATCGAGATACGCGTACCCGGAGCAACCGATCCACTGGTGGCTCTGCCAGTTGCTATGGAAAAGCCCTCATCTCCAGCGTTGGCACGATTTCCAGGTTTGGAAGCTGACGAAGTCACCGCCGCAGCATTTCGCAACGCGGGAGTGATCGTCTGGAGCTTTCCTGATTCGTTCATTCGGGTCTTGTGCAAAGGTAGCTTTGGATTGCTATCGATATATTGTCGGCACCAACTCTCTATATTGTACTTCTTAAATCAGCTTTGGCCGGACTGAGCGTATTGGAAACGGGAAATGTCCCCTCAAAGTTAGCAGAATCACTCCAAAACAACGTCCAGAAATAAAATACAATCCCGAATCACGGCTAATTGTTTCTCCAGCGTATGAGCGCTCTCACGGCACGCAGGCTCGAATTCATGGCGGCACAGATAACGGCCTGCTAGCGGGTTCCTGCCGCCGATTCGGCTTGTTGTCCGATTCTCCCTTTTATACGCTCCGCCTCGTTCCCCCGAACCAAATCGAGCGACTCATGAACCCGTTATCCACACGTTCAATTCGAATCCAGTTAATGGTTTCGATCATCGTCCTGTTGATCGGACAGCCTTGGGCACTTTTTGCTCAAACTCAAGTGCCTGACCAGGGCCGAACTGCGCCCAGTGCCTGGCGCCCGTCGTTCAATCCGATCGATCAAAGTGCTGTCCAGCGACAGGCAACTCAAGCTCCACAGTCACAACAAAGGGCTCAGGGAGCGGGATCCAATGCAGCCAGAAATCCAGCACCATCTGGCTACGACCGATTTGCAAACAACAATCCATTGCCGCGCTCCGTTTCCGAGTCTCCCGAAGTTCGTCCGGGAGTCACACGGGTGACCAAAACTTTTGAAAAGCTGCCCAACGCTGCCGGACAGGTTTGGCGCGAGTACGACATCACGCCCTATACGGCTGAGCTTTCAGATGTTGATCGTCCTGAGCAAGCGGTCGTTGACTGGATTGTCAAAGAGACTGGAACGCGACTCTGGTTCAGCGAACCGATGGGCGTGTTGAGCGCGGATCGCAAAAGAGTCATCGTGTACCACACGCCAGAGATTCAAAAGGTTGTCAAAACGATTCTGGATCGATTCAACCGAACGCGAGCTCAAGCTCAGGTTTTCGAAGTCAATCTGGTCACCATCGACAAACCCAACTGGCGTGCCACGGCCTATCCCGTGTTACAGCCGATCGAGGTTCGTTCGCCCGGCATCGAAGCCTGGTTGATCTCCAAAGAGAACGCAGCGATTCTACAAAGTCAGCTTGCTCGCAGAGTCGACTACAAGCGACATTCTGGCGGTCGCGTTGCCAACCCCGATGGCCAAACGTTTGTCCTGGAAAAGAGCAGTCCTGTTTCCTTCACGCAGGCCCTGCAATGGACGCCGAACCAGATACCGAATTACCAGCCGAAAACCGAAACGATCAACGAAGGCTATCGACTGGCAATGAGCTGCCTGACATCGCTGGACAACCGCACGATCGAAGCCATCATCGATGCGGATGTTGATCAGGTTGAAAAGCTGACTCCGGTGAAAATCGATGTGCCAGCACCGGGCGGTGTGCTCACACAACTGGATTTGAATGTGCCCCAATTGATCAGCTGGCGCGTCAATGAGCGGATTCGCTGGCCCGCTGACCAGGTGCTGCTACTTAGCTGCGGCATCGTTGCCAGTCCCGAAGCCAAGCAGGATTTACCCCGTGGTGCTTTGAACATGTTCTCCCGACTGCAGGCCAGCAAACGAACCAACGCATTGTTGTTTATCGAGTTTCGCGGACCACAATCCGGCTCAACGGTGCCCCGTTCGGCCCAAAGCGATGGCGAACTGGTACCAATCGGCCGACGCTAAGCTGTAACTGAACGTACCAATTTCATTTCGTTGTACCTACGCTCGACGCGGACGGTTCACAGCGTAAAATGATCCCTCCCAAGATTTCGCCACTTAATCCTGTCACTCATGTCGTCCTCAAGTCGCCGCGTCGTTATCACTGGTATGGGCCTGATCAGCCCGCTAGGCAATACCCCTGAAGCTCTCTGGAATGCGCTCACTTCCGGAGTTAGTGGTGTTGATCTGTTGCAACGCCTGCCCACAGATCATCTCACGACGGATATCGGCGGTGAGTGCCGCGACTTTACCGGTGACATTGCGAATTTTGGCGATGTTGAAAAGAAGCTGAAACGGAACATCAAAAAGTCGCTTCGATTGATGTGTCGCGAAATCCAGCTCGGTGTAGCAGCGGCTCAGTTGGCGATTGCTGATGCAGACCTGGGAGAGCATTACCCGCGGTCCCGGATTGGAACCATGTTCGGTAGTGACTACATCATCACCGAGCCAACCGAATTTGCGTCAGGAGTCAGTAACTGTCTCAACGATTCGAATGACTTTGATTTCGATAACTGGGCCGAGAACGGACTGACGAAAGTCGAACCTACGTGGTTGTTGAAATACTTGCCCAACATGCCCGCCAGCCACATTGCGATTCTGAACGACTTGCAGGGACCCTCGAATTCATTGACCGTTCGTGAAGCGTCAGCCAACCTTGCGGTCTCGGAAGCCATGACGATCATTCAGCGTGGTTCTGCGGACGCGATGATTGTTGGTTCGACGGGTTCGCGAATTCATCCGCTGCGTACGGTTCATGTGGTGCTGCAGGAAGCACTCGCGGATCGCAATGCTCCTGGGATCGATGGTGATGCGACCAGGGCATGCCGTCCGTTTGACAGTCATCGCTGCGGCATGGTTTTGGGTGAAGGAGCCGGCGCGATCATGCTGGAGACTCTGGAATCTGCACAACAACGCGGAGCAACGATCTACGGTGAAGTGGTCGGTTACGGTTCGTCATTGGTGGCCGACCCGGACGGAGTTCCCAACTTCGAAAAGGCTTTCGAGAATGTGATCCTTGGTTCGATGGAGACATCCGGCGTTTCCGCTGGAGATTTCGGACACGTTCATGCTCATGGTTTGAGTTCGGTCAGTGTTGATGCTCAGGAATCTTCGGCAATCAAAAAGCACCTTGGTGAAGTTCCTGTAACTGCTGCCAAGAGCTACATGGGAAATCTGGGCGCCGGCAGCGGAATGGTTGAATTGATCGCGAGCGTATTGGCGATGAAGCACGATCAACTGTTTCCGATTCTTAACTACGATTCAGCGGATGAATCCTGTCCCATCAACGCAGTCACCAGCGCGACTGCTCCGGGCGAGAAGTTTTTGAATCTGAGCTGCACGCCACAAGGCCAGGCAAGTGCGGTCGTGGTGGCGAGCGTCTAAAGAGGTGTTCTAAAGAAGTGGCTGCGGCGTCGCGCCGCAGTAGTATCGCTGGAAGAACATGTCACCATCACGATTTTCGACGTTTTCCCGGAGCAAGAAAGAGCTTTATTCGAGTGCTCCGCTGTCATTGTGCAGGTTGGGCTTCGAACAGTTCGATCACTTCCTGTGCCAGTGATGCAGTTCGAGCAACGATAAACGGTTCGGCTTCGAACGGATTGAGCTTCTCGCCATTGAAATTGCGAAACACGCCACCAGCTTCTTCCAAAACAAGTCGTGGCGCCGCGATGTCCCATGCCGCCTGTTTCACGTGTTGGGACGAATTGTCATGAATCGCCACTGACAGGGAAGTCTTCGATTCAGCAATTCGAACCGCGACGCCAGAGTGCGGTGGGTTTGTGGTTACCAGTCGAGCACCATACTTCGATCGCAGGCGCTGACGCATGCCGGAAAACAGTTCGGTCTCCAGCGAGTCGTCAGAGTAGGCGTTCATCTCCACCCATGACTCCAACAGAGTCATCGGTTCAGCGTTGGCAATCAATCGAGCGCCGTCTTTCCAGGCACCCCGTCCTACGGCCGCGTAAAACCATTCTTCCGTCAAAGGAAAGTAGACGACGCTGCAGGTGGTGGTTTCTCCTTGCTGCCGATTGATCAACACCGATGGATACTGAGGGCCGGCTTGAGTCAGAAAGGCACTCGTGGCGTCGAGTGGATCTACAATCCAGAAATCTGTGACGCCATCAGCCAACGTAGGAGAAGACTCCTCCGAAAGGATTGCCAGGTCCGAATGTTGTTTCAGTACTTTTCCAATCGCTATGTCTGCATCGTGATCGACCTGTGAAACAAGATCGCCGACCCCCTTCAATTCGACATCGTGCATCTTGCCCGAGCCATCACGGATAATTTGACCGGCGGTTTGCGCGGCGGTGATGGCGACTCCGAGATCGACGTCAAGTTCTGTGGCGTGTTTGAGAATGGAATCGAAGTTCATCGGTTTCGGTTTGGGTAGCAGGGTAATTTCGGCGAATGGACCATTGTTAGTTCTCATGGCGATTTTGGCGACAGTGGTAAGTGTCGTGACAGCTTAATTGCAACGGAAAACTCGATTTTTGCCGGATGAAACAGGATTTATCGGCGAGCTTATGGAACGAATGTGGTCAATGCGCTAGACTCATGGCGTCATCGGCTCCATTTTGGCAGTCGGTATCATGATTTTTTGACGAAAGACTTATCAATGGATGCAATCAAACTTCTCAGTGGACTTCTGGGCAACAGATCTCTCACTTCGGGTCTAGGCGGAAAGCTTCTCGGTGGAATGCTGGGGGGCGGTGGTGGTGGAGGCGGAGGCCTCGGTAGCGTAATTGGCAGTGTGCTTGGTGGTGGTGGACAGCAGCAGGCAAGCGGTGGCGGTGGAATTGGTGGCATGCTCGGTGGCTTGCTCGGTGGCGGTGGTGGTGCTGAAGCCCCAGCACAGTCGGGTGGCGGCGGCATTAGCGGCCTTCTGGGATCAGTTCTTGGTGGTGGCGGAAAAGCCCCAGAAGTTCCCCAGGAACAACGCGAAGAAGCAAACGGTCAGGCGACTGTTCTGATTCGCGCGATGGTTAACGCAGCAAAGTCTGATGGCCGTATCGATCAGACGGAACAGGACAACATTGTCAGTAAGCTTGGCGATGACGTGTCAGAATCGGAAGTTAGTTTCCTGCGGGAAGAATTTGCAGCTCCTCTGGATGTTGCTGCTTTCGCGCGATCGGTTCCAAGAGGCCTTGAGCAGCAGGTTTACTTCCTGTCTTTGACTTCGATCGAACTTGATACACAGAACGAAGCAAAGTACCTCGGTGAGCTTGCTCAGGCAATGAATCTTGATCCGAACCTTTGCAATCAGATTCACGATCAGGTTGGTGCGCCAAAGATCTTTGGCTAGTCATCTGATTCGATCAGGATTTGAAGCTTCAATAACACCCAGCGATGTTCGACGTATTTGTCGTCCGCTGGGTGTTTTTTTTGAAAACGATTTCCAATGAAGGTGGGACGGGCTTCCAGCCTGTCAAATTTTATCGAAGTTGTTTTACGTTTCGCCGGGCTGCAGTATGTTCACACGCTGGAAGCCTATGCTACCTTTCATGCTCGTTGAGCGGTATTGGAAACAAACAGAGCCAGTACCGGTTGTATGGCCAGTCGTCGAGTGTGTACAGGTTCAGTGCTTATTGGTCGAACCAGAGTAGGTTGTTGCTTCATCAAGTATCGAAAAACAGGATACGAGTGAACTGTCGATGAGTGGGTTGTTTATGGGGATGAACAGCCAGCCGAAAGCTCATCTTCTGGTTTGAGAAGCAATTTGGGATGGAAAATAGACCCTCGGGTGGTAGCGATGGATCTTGAAAACGATTCGTTTTCGTTGTTGAGTAGCAATGATGGGCAATCAATCGTCTGGACAGCGGTGATTGGTTCGCTGGACAGCGAATCGTCTAACGAAGCCACGGGCGATGATCTGTTTCGTCTGACGGTTGAGAATGATCACGATTTGATCGGAGACGAAGTTTTTCAGATCAGCGAATTTCCGACTGGCGGCATGATTGGTTTTCATGCCGCAGAATTCCAGTCAGGTATCACATCGTTTGATCTCGACTCTGTAAGACGGGGCGACGTGGTCTATCTTTCCCGTGGTCGTTTGCCACAGGACGACCGATTTTCCTTCCATGCATCTGCTACCAAAGCAAATCATGATCTGCAGTTCAAGCTAATTCGCTCTTCCCAGAAATTACGGCTCAAGCAGTGTGCAAAAGTAGAAGTCTCCGTCGGCGGAATGATTTCTTTGGGAAAGGAATTGTTGGAAGCGACTTCACCGACCAACACGCCCGATGAAGTCCTGTTTACCGCCAGTCGTCCCAGGCACGGCCATCTGATTTTCCAAAGCGAGTCAGACTCTGCTGTGGAGGTGTCCAGTTTCTCGCAGTCGATGGTCAACGACGGTCAGATCATCTATCAACACTCAGGAGACGCTCCGGGAGTGGATCACTTCAGGTTCAACGTCGTCGACCGAAGCGGCAGCACCGTCGGCGAACGAATGTTCCGAATCAGGATCGTTGATCGCGACTAACGGCTTTAAGCGATCCCGCACATCGCGATTAGCGCGGGAATTCGTCGCGGATGTAATCCAGCTGGCGATGCGAGATAGACTTTCTCTTCGCTGGCGCGGAATCTTCGCTTGTAGTTGGCGTGTCCCAGCATGTTGTAGGCGCGGCGATTGACCAGTGGTGAATTGAAACTGCGTTGAAACAGCCATCGCAGCCAACGGATCTCCGAATAGCCGCTGGGTTGAATCCAGGCACATGGCGAAAGGCCAAGCTTCAAATAGCTGACTCCTTCACCCTTCAATGTCTCGATGATCGATTTCATGATCGCCTGCTCGCTGTAGATCGGCGAATCCGGCAGGCGACGTTTGATCGAAGTCACGTAGCCGTTGATTTTTCCATCGCGAAACAGTGGGTCAAGAAATACGAAGGCGATGACCTTCCCGTCGGGATCGAAGAGAAAGAACTTTCGTACATGCGGTTCTTCTTCAAGCACGATCGGTCGATTGAGAAAGCGAACTTCCTTGCGTTTTACGGTTCGTGTTTTCCGCCAGGCTTCCGAGATGGCTTCGACGTCGGTGTCGCTGACTTCTGAAAACGTGCATTCGCGCACTTCAAATCCGCGTCGCCTGGTCCAGTTGTCGGCGTAGCGTAGCCACTCTTTGTGCTTGCCTTTGAAATCATAGTCCGCCAATTCAATCGTGGTATCGATTCCAATTTCGTTGATCCGATAGTTGTGTTCAGCCAGGACTTTGGCCGTGGCCGAAGAAATTTGAACAAACGAAGGTCGATGGTGTTGTGCGATAAAGTCAACCAACAACGATTCAAGACGATTCGAATCGCAAACCGGATCCCCAAGTGCAATCGTCTGATTCCAGCGAGTTCGAAAGGCAATGAAACCGTCCGCGTCGCCGAAATGCGAAAGCAAAGGTTGCACGACGGTGGACCAGGCCATTGAGAAATCGCCATGCTGTTGGAACGCAGTGATGCGGGCATCCAGTGAAACAGCGGACTCGACGGCGTCCTGTTCCCGAGCCCACTGGGTTTGCGTGACTTCGCGTCGCTTTCGTTTTCGTTCAGCTCGCGACAGACGTTTTTCGCTACCGAGCTCAGTTTTTGAATTGACCGCGGACACAAATTGGCTCGGGTGTGAGAATGTTAACAGAGCCGACAGTCTAGAAGATTTGCCCAAGCCGACCAATGTTGATTTACGCGTGCAATGGCCGCGAATAGTACGCCACATCAGGATGTGGATTGACGTTGTAGGGCTCAATTTCCTCGAAACCCAAATGCTGGTAGAGACGTCCAGCACTTTCAAGGCGCCGCAGCGTATCCAGGATCATCGTCTGATATCCGCAATCTGCCGCGTCCTTGATCGCCCGTTCCATTAGCGACCTGCCCATGCCCAGTTTTTGAAAAGCCGGGCGAACGAACAGTCGTTTCAGTTCACAAGTCGTCTCATCGATTCTGTAGAACGCGACGCAGCCGACTGGCTGGTCGTCGGATTCGGCGAGATAAAGGTTTCCATTGTTTCGAATCGAATACTTGCCGGGCAGTGAGTCGAGTTCTTCTTCGAAGGACTGAAAGCACAACGAGATGCCAATGAAATCCTGATACTCCCGAAAGAGAATCCGGATCGACTCAAGATCGTCCGGATTGTCTTTGACGGTTCGAATCACAGCAGACTACTCTTTGCCCAGGCAGTAGAGAAACTCCTGCACGTTGCCTGGTTTGCCAAAACCGACTCTGGCATAGATCTTGTTGTCTGCAACGGCGAATGACGCAAACGATGAATTGCCAAGTTTGTTCCTGGAGACTTCTTCTAACTCGTCGGTGCCGGCTTTGATGACCAGCGTATTTCCCTTTTCAGACGTAAAGTAAATATTCTCGCCGACAAGGATTGGTGAAGCACTTACTGGTCTGTCAAATCGTTGCTTGAACAGTTCTTCGCCAGTTTGGGCATTCCACCCGTAGACCACTGCGCTGTCACTCAAGCCATAGAGGCGACCGTCGTGAGCCAGCATGGATTGCTCGTAGAACTTTACTGGCTTGTCCCAAACAAGTTCTCCAGTCTTTGCGTTGATGGCCAGTGTTTGCTGGGCGGGAAAGCCACCGCTGGCGAATACCATGTCGCCATCCCAAACCATCGTGCCGCAACTGACTTGCCACTTGGCAGGTACGCTCCAGAGTTCCTCACCTGTTTTCGGATCATAGCTACTGACTTTTGCTCCGCCGCTGATCAGCAATTGAGTCCTGCCACCGACTTCTGCGATAACGGGTGTTGAGTAGCTTGAGAACTTTCCACCGCGATCAATCCGTCTGACTTCATCGCCAGTTTTGGGATCAAGACAGATGATTGCACATTCGGTATTGGCTTCGTTGGGTACAAAAACCACGCCGTCATGTACGATTGGAGACGAACCAGAACCGAAAGGAAACTGGGTTTTGAATTTTGCGATGTGTCGCTGCCAAAGAATCTCGCCTTCGGTGTTGAGGGCCGACATTTGATTTTGGTCATTGTTGTTAAACAGGGCAAACAGCCGCTCGCCATCGAACGCCAGCGAAGGTGAAGCGTGTGTGTTCTTTTGGTGAATTTTGGGGTTGAGGTTTCCAGTGTTGACGGTGGTGTTCCACAGTTCCTTTCCACCGTTACGGTCAAAGCAAAGAACCGATTGAGTTTCAGCCGATTTGTCTGCTGTCGTCAGATAAATACGATCGCCGACGATGATCGGTGTCGAGTGTCCCCGTCCTGGAATTTCGGTCTTCCAGAGCACATTTTCCGATTCACTCCACTGAGAAACGGTTTTTTGGTCCTCCACGACACCATTGTCATTGCTGCCACGCCACTTGGCCCACTGGGTTGAATCCGACTGGGCAGCCGCAATCGACGCAGTATGCGCCGACAAAAAAGTCACCAGTACCAGCAGAATTGTCGTTTGGAAAAAATTGATCTTCATCACTTTGCCTAATTATTCGTTGATTTGGGGATCAAATATCGTAGCCGAAACGCGATTCGGTGTCTTGCGGCAAACAGTCAAATGCGCATTAGGATACGAAACACACCTGTACAGAGTCCTTTCGCGCAACCAAAATTGGGGGCTTACGACACTGTCCAAAAGTTTAAGAAACAATGCAAGAATCTTCTGTTCGCGAACGATACGCCGCTGGAGCCCAAAAACAGGAAGCCGCACTCTGTTGTCCTGTTGATTACGACAAAAAGTATCTTGAGATTATTCCCGACGAAGTCATCGAACGTGACTACGGTTGTGGTGACCCGTCGAAGTACGTCCACGAAGGCGAAACGGTTCTGGACCTTGGATCGGGAACAGGAAAGATCTGCTTTATCGCTTCTCAGGTCGTTGGTAGTGCTGGCAAAGTCATCGGCGTCGACATGACTGACGCGATGTTGGAAGTTGCCCAGCGCAACGCACCGATCATCGCCGAGCGAACTGGCTATTCAAATGTTGAGTTCCGCAAGGGTCGCATTCAGGACCTGGCTCTGGATCTGGAGCAATTGGAATCCTGGCTCAAAGAGCAACCGGTTGATGATGCCAACGGATTTCTGGCACTCGAAGAGAAAGCCCAACAGCTTCGTGAGGCAGAGTCGTTGATCAAGTCCGACAGCATCGATGTTGTCGTCTCCAACTGTGTTTTGAATCTGGTTGGTAACGATGCGCGAAAGCAACTGTTTTCGGAAATCTATCGCGTGTTGAACAATGGCGGTCGTGCCGTGATCAGCGATATCGTCTGTGACGAAGATGTTCCTGATGGACTGCAGAAAGATCCCGAGTTGTGGAGCGGTTGCATTTCAGGTGCGTTTCGCGAAGACGATTTCCTGCAGGCCTTTGAAGATGCGGGTTTCCACGGAGTTGAGATTCTGAAGCTCGACGCGAAGCCGTGGCAAACGGTCGACGGAATTGAGTTTCGATCGATGACGGTCTGTGCCTACAAAGGAAAAGAAGGTCCGTGCATCGAACGCAATCAAGCCGTGATCTACAAGGGCCCTTTCAAGTCGGTCATCAACGACGATGGTCACGCGATGGAACGTGGTAAGCGTTACGCCGTTTGCGAAAAGACCTACAACCTGCTCAAGCGAGCACCGTACCGTGAGATGTTCGAGTTTGTCGATCCTCATAAAGAGGTCGCTGCTCAGGACGCACAGTCTTTTGATTGCAACACAATTCGCATTCGGCATCCTCGCGAAACCAAGGGCGCTGGCTACACCGAAACGATCCAGATCGGATCAGACTGCTGCAGTCCAGACAGTTCCAATGGCGGTTGCTGCTAACCGATAGACGTTCTCGTTGCCGCTGAAAATTCTGGTTTGAATCCTTCAGCGGTGCGTTTATGTCCCGAAGAAGTCGAATTATCCGGCGTTTCGTGGCCCATTTACGTATGTGCCAGCACAATTTCGCTTGACCCGATCCGGATTATCCACCTAAAGTTGGAATAGCTTCTTTACTTTTCGGAGCATCGCCAATGAATGAGGATAAACCACGTCTGACGGTTGACCGCTACTTCGCCGGTTTGGCCGAAAACACGTTTCAGTCTGAACTTGGAATCGTTGATCCAACGTTGATCGACTATCTCAGTGCCATGTTGGTGCGCTTCGTCCGTAGCGACGTGGTGCATCGAATACGGGGCATCTCCGGGAAGCCTCTGATGAGCGTCCCCGAAATGGTTGCCGAAGCTTCCGCTCGATTGGGTGATGCGCGACGTGACCTTCATCAGCATATTGGTGACTTCACCCTGTTCTGGGCAGGCGTCTATCCTGAGGCCCTTCGTGAACCTGATGTGGAAGAAACATCACAACAGTTTTTGAACTATTGTCGTTTCGGAAAACAGTCCTATCACATCGCCAGTACGATCGAGACTTCGACGGACGAGGCCGTTCCTGCGGGCGTGCTGCACCGATTAAGCGACCAGTTTGATTTGTGTTGCTACGGTTTACGTGAAGTCCGACGTCAATGGGAGAACGGCGGCGGCGACAACGGGTCGATCTTGCTCAATTAGCACGCAACCGGTCGCGCTGTTTGACATTTTTCAGTACAAGGCCGCAAGCGAATGAATCACAGTGTTGATTGAAGCCGCGCGCAGAGCCGCGAAGACGCA
>CAYUNP010000023.1:6801-42345 GCA_964446085.1 uncultured Pirellulaceae bacterium | reverse complement strand
CTTTTCGCCGATAGCAATCCTGCTGCAGTTGCCATCTTGCGAGCCCGGTCGTCGCCCAACTGCATCACGAATTCAGCGAACTCGCTTTGTGTTTTGGTTGAATCATCAGCAGAGAACACGAGTCGCTTCCGGGGGCCATGCATTCTTGTAAACTGTTCCGCCACCCATTCCATCTGAGCCATGAAACTTGAGCCGAGTTTGAAGTTGCAGGCTTTCGCGAGGTTAACGCAACGTGTCCATGACGCCACCAACGCCCCAAAATGACGGAGACAATTCGTGCCTGGCCATCCATCGGAATCAAGCAAGTTGCTGGTTACTTCTGCAAACCGCCGTGTAACTCGTTTGCCGTCTTTCTTGAATGGTTTCACTGAAACCAACTGCGCCGCGATGGTCAGCGGTAGTTCGATGGCCAGCCATTGGTACAGCAACACAGCCGTTTCGTCATCGACCAGGTGAAGTTCACTTTGAAGACTTTGAAGCGACCTCATAATTCGCTCAAATTGCAAATCATTCCCATGCAACACGACGTCACGGAGCCGTTGCGCAACCAGCAGAGAAGAGAACGCAGGCAACAGCAACGGCAGTTCGTCCCTGGTCGTCACACTGAAAACTGCCTGAGAAGATGATTCATCACGCCCACGACTGGCTGACTCGATACTGACACAAATGGATTCCGACAGCTCAACCAGTTCTTCGAACCGGGAAGCACTGTTTCCAGAACTGATGTGGCCGACCAGAGGTTCCACTTGTGCAACGAGCCTGGAACCGAGCCCAAAACACATTTGGCGAACCGCCTTTTTGGAACTCGTACGCAAAGCATCCGATTTCGATACTTTCTTGACGATCCGACTCCAACAATCGGGCAACTGATCCAGCCACTTTTCTATCCCGGAAATGCGGTCGGCATCATGGTGGCCGTCTTCACTGGATTGCAAAGCCGTCTTTTTATCCAAAAGTGTTTTCGTTGAATTATCTGGTGTCCGTGAGATCATTGCAGCCAGTCTCTGAATTGTTCGAAGGGCCAATAATAGCACTACCATTCTGAATTTCAGCGCCTTGACTTTCGGTTTTTTTGAGCGTCTCACGAACTATCGTGAATTCGCCTGCAAATTCGACGGATGCCGTCACCTGACGACCAGCCGTATTGGGCATATACTTTCACTGTCGCCCGTCGAACACAGATATCTTCACAGGTTTTGAAATGTCCAACCGCATGAAAAATGGTTCACTCTTGCTACTTCTGATCGTGTCGTTAGCCCACAGCGGATGCGGCGATGTCGTTCAGGTTGAGGATCTGGAAGAGATCCCGACAACGATCGGTGAGACGCAGGAACAGGACAGCGATTCGAAAAAAACGGAGCCAACGACCGAGACAGCGACGCCTGAACAGGACGGTTTCGAATCTGCAAAACCTGCCAAACAGGATCTGGCGACGCTGCTGAAGAAAGAAAAAGAAGAGTTTGCGAAACAGACAATCGAAATCCCCAAAAACTGGAAACGGCTCAGTAGAGAGAACCACATCTGGGCAGACAAAGAAAACAAGCGAGTGATCGCGCGAGGAGCGATTTGTGTTCAGGAAGGGCTACTGGAAATGTTTGCCTGCCCTCGAGACACCAAAGAACACGAAGCAATTATCTCGGTGCATGCCAAGGCATGGGAAGTACACGCTACCCTGGTCGCTTTGGGCATCGACCCTGGCAAACCAGTGACCTGGAGAGAAAAGTACGTTGCAGTGTCCGGTCCGATCATGAACATCGAAGTCTGGTGGATGGAAGATGGAAAGCTGGTCAAACGTCGTGCTCAGGACATGATGCTAAACACGAACACTGAAAAACCAATGCAATGCGATTTCGTATTCGGTGGAAGTGTGCAAGAACACAATGAGGCCAATGGCGAACATGTTTACATGGCCAATTTTGGTCCGATGATCAATGTCGCCAATCAGACCGATGCAATGATTGACGTTTCAATCCAGAGCAGCATGGACGCCGCGGATGGATTGCTGTTCGCCGCCAACCCGAAGACAGTGCCGCCAGTGAACACCAAAGTCTACATCGTGATTTCCGATAGCGGCAAACAGGCGGTCGCCAGTTCGTCCACCAGGAAATAGTGGTGCCTACTTTTTTCGAATCAGTGAATCGAGTTTGTCCAGCACCATCATGTGACCATGGTCGGCCGTCAGAATGAGCGCCGTTTCATCCCAATTACTGTGCTTTTCAACCCAGGCAATGATTTCACGAAACGCTTCATCAGCACTGAGCACCGATCCGATCGCGTCGTCAATGTTGTTGTTGTGATTCGCCCAGTCGATATCGCCTGATTCGACCAATAGCCACATTCCCTTTTTGGCACCGCTTTTCTTGCGGCTTTCAAGCACTTCCAAAGCAGCAGTTGCCATATTGCCGAGCGTTGGATTCTCTTTCACGTCGGCTTTGGAATAGCGGTCGGCGCGGTCGATACCCCGAGTCGGATCGTATCCTCCGTCGGCTGTTTGAAACGGAAGATGGCCGCCTTTGCCACCGAAGAATCCAAACAACCGATTCCCGTCGGTAGCCGCCAGCAACGCCGCATCAGCCAGCAATTGCGCACCGCTCTCACCTTTGTGACGTTGGACGACAAAGTACTTACCTCCATTGTCGACATCGATTTCTTCCAGGTCAGCCTGGGCAAGATAGGTGTTGCCGGGGACAAAATTATTACCCTGCTTTTTCGTATCGTCTTTTTTCTCCTCGCCCCAACCACCACCGATCAGCACATCGACTCCCGAAAGTGCTTTCTTTCGGTGCGCCGCAGATCGAAGCCCCAGTAAATCGCGAGAAATATCCTGGTAGTCACTTCGATTCACATTGTGAGCGTAGGTTGCAGCCGGGGTCGCGTGGCAAAACGGCACGCTACTGACAACGCCGATCGCGAATCCATCCTTCTGCAATTGATGAGTGATCGTCGTTAGCTGCTCGCCATCTGGACCAACGTTGATTGAGCCATTGAATGTCTTCTTGCCTGTCGTCATCGACGTCGCTGAAGCTGCTGAATCGGTATAGCTATGCCCCTTGCTGGCTGATTTCCCCAACAGGTAACCGGGATCACCTGGAACGCTCCATGGCGTCTTGCCGCCGAGAACTGGTGAGTACCCGCCGCTGGGGTCCGTGACCGATTCAACCACCTGACTGTTGACATCGAACTTCGCCGACTTTGCGAATGGGCTGGTGACCATGTAGCCATAAGTTGACTGAGGCGCTTTGAAATCCAGGAACGTCAAACCACGCCCCTGGCCACGCGTGTAAGTTATTTTCTGATTTTTGTAGATTGATGCCGCTTGTGTCGTATTCCAATCCATCCCATCACAAACGAACAAAATTATGTTCTTCTTTCCCGCGGCAACCGCGTCCTGCTGCAAACGATAGATGTCTGTCTGATCAAGATATCTGGCGTCGCGATTGTAGGTCCCTTCTGGAACAACGCCGTAGATCTCCTCGATTTTCTTTTTACTTCGATAGGCACTTTCCTTACCGCGATACTTTTTCAACGAAATTCCAAAGGTATAAATAGGGATCAGTCGATTTGAATGTTGCGTCCAATTGGAAAACTCTCGCTTGCTGTCCCCCCAGTGAATCCATGCAGCAGACTTCCTGTCGACGGCCTCAAATTGCATCTGGCGCAGAAAGTCAGCTTTGGCTTGCTGACCCTGGGAGCTTTTTTCTTTCGAATCTTTTTGGGCACACACATTCGTGGCTGACAACACAGACAACCACAGCAGAACAAGGCAGGGCAGAAGCGGACGTTTATTTTCAAAAGTTGCAGGTGCGAGTATCATGTTGGCCTTGATGCGAAAGTAGTTGGCGAAAGAAAAATATAGTCAAACTGCTTTCACCGTCGATCTCTTTTGACCACTCCATTATAACGAGCGACTCTGTGAGCCAAACCATTAACGCCCTTCGATTGCACAGCAATACGCCAATCAAGCCCGGTGCAGATGACCTGACGGCCAATCTTGCTGTCGAGTCGGTACAGCTTCCTGAGCCGACTGTTGGCGAAGTCCTTGTGGAACCGCTCTACGTCGGGATCTGCGGCTCTGACAACAGTGCCAGCCTTGGCAAACCAAATTTCGACTGGGTGGAGAGACCTCGCACGATCGGCCACGAGTGTAGCGGACGAATTGTCGCCTTCGGGCCAGACACTGAGAATTCAGATTCACACAATCTTAAAGTTGGTGACGAGATCTGCATCGTCCCAATGAGAGGCTGCGGCGATGACCGTTGCCGAGGCTGTCGACGGGGACGACCGAATTACTGTCGTCAAAAGAAGATTTTCGGTTTTCATCGCGACGGTGCAATGGCTCAAAAGATGGTCGTCAATGTTGAACGCTGCATGCCGCTTCGCCACGGCTTGTCGGCACTCGAAGGAGCCGTCGTTGAGCCACTGTCGGTGGCCGTTCAGGGCATTCATCGCAAGTGCAACATTCAGCCCGGGATGGACGTGGTCGTTTCCGGCTGCGGAATCATTGGCATGATGGCGGCGGAACTTGCCAAGGCAGCTGGTGCCCGGGTAGCCGTTACTGGAATTGAAAACGATCGCAACGTGAGACTTAAACTGGCGCAGGAACGTGGCTTTATCCCGATCGTTGTCAGCCCGGAAAAGCCATTGCACGAACAACTTGAGTCGGGTGTTGAAGATCTGAATGGAAAACGGTTCGGTGACGAATACGAACTCGGAACGGTTGACGCGTTGATCGAATGTTCCGGAGCTCCACCAGCACTCGGTACCGCCGGACTGGCTGTGCAACTGGAAGGAACCATCTGCGTGATCGCAACTTTCGGTAGCGAAGTCACTTTCCACGCAACGCCGTTTGTTCGCAGCGGACAAACGATGACTGGTGTAATGGGCTCCAACCGCGAAGATTTCGAAAACGCGCAGACATTGTTGGCGCGTGGAGTCTTTCCCGTTGACGTCTACTCAAAAGAGTACTCGTTCGACAACGCGTTGCAGGCCATGCACGATTCGATCTCCGCTCAAACAACCAAAGCCATTTTAAAAGTCTGATCACTTCAGCCGATCCGGGCGAAACACAACTTCACAGAAATTCTCATGTCCAAAATTTTTATCACTGGCGGAACGGGTTGCATCGGCGCCTCCGCAATTCACAACCTGTTAACGAACTACAACGACGAGATTGAAACGATCATCATCGCGTCGCGAACAGGCGATCCCAAATTGCTGAAGATCTGGTTTGGCGATTCAGTCGATGAACTCGTAAAATCCGGCAAGCTAAAGTTTGTGTCAGTTGACATTGGCGATAGCGCGGCGCTGGAAGCCGCGCTGAATGAACATCTTCCCAATCGAATCATGCACCTGGGAGCACTTCAATCGCCCGATTGTGATTCGACTCCGGCAAAGGGAGTGGAAATCAACGTAACAGGCACGCTGAACCTGTTTGCAGCCGTCGAGAAACTGCAAACCAAAGTGGAACGATTTGTTTTCGCCAGTTCAGCAGCTGTCTACGGCAAGCGTTCGATGTATCCAGGCGACATCGTTGCGGAGAATGAAACATTGGCCCCACCGAACTACTACGGTGTCTGGAAAGTCGCTGGTGAACATCTGGCGGCACTATTTCACGAGCGTAGCGGGATCGCCACAGTTTCCCTGCGTCTCAACACGACGTTCGGACCAGGACGTGATCGCGGAAAGACTTCCGCGCCAACAGTGGCTCTCAAATCAATCGCCAGGGGTTCGCATACTGGCAGTGCGGTTGCTTTTCGGATGCCGTATCAGGGACGGGAAAACTATCACTACGTGGAAGATGTCGGAGCCCATTTCGCGGGCGTCTGCATGTTGCCATTTGACGGCTGCGATGCGTTCAACATCAAAGGCAAGACGATTCCGGTTGCTGACTTTCTGGAAAATGCGAAAAAGGTGGCAGCTGATTTGGGAATGACGGAAATTGATTTGGGCATCGATGAGAACGCATCCCCCAACCTTTTCATCTGCGATCTGGATGATCAGAAAGTCGATGCTGCTTTTCCGGGCCTGCCGAAGACGCCGATTGAAGACGGAATCAGGAAGTCACTTGAGACCTTCAAACAGCACGCCGCTGATGGCGTCCTTGAAATTTGAAGACATCGCAAGCTTGTAGCCAGCCAGTGCGGAAATTGTAGCCGAGATTACCCCTGGCTTGGCCATGCGGTTTCAAGCTCAGGTCAGACGTCGCTAAAGTCGTCTTGAGACCTAAAACTTGATCACGGCTTTGCCACATCCGTCGAGCCGCTTCGAAAACACGTCGTAGGCCTTGACGCTCTCCTCGATGCCAAATTCATGTGTCACGAATCCGCCCAAATCAAATTCACCATCGGCAACTCGTGGCGTCAACAAATCCATGAAGTGCCTCGCCGGACAACGCCCTGTTCGATAGGTCAGATTCTTGTCATAGGCCGCAGCCGGCCCAAACTGAAATTGCGGTGTGCAATGGCATCCAATCACCGACATGATGCCTCCCGGGCGAATCAACTGATAGGCCAATGACTGGGCATCGGGCAAGCCCACCAACTCCATCACACAGTCGGCACCGCGTCCGTTGGTCAGGGACATGATCTCGGCTTGGGCATTTTCCGGAGCAACCGCACGCGCACCGAGAGCTTCTGCTTGCTTGCGTCGTGATTCCAGCGGATCAACCGCCACGATCGTCTCAGCTCCCATCGCACGAGCCGCAACACAACAAAGCTGGCCTACTGTTCCGCAACCAATGACGAGATGAGTTTTACCAGGACCGCTCCGGGCCATCTGGGCACAATAGAATCCGGTCGAGAAATTATCACCGAGAAGTAATGCGGCCTCTTCAGATACACCAACTGGAACTTTCAACAGCGTTGCGTCCGCAAATGGGACCTTTACGAACTCAGACTGACAGCCATGAAGTCCAACTCCATTCTCAACCCAACCAAAGAGCATTCCGTGTTCGCAACGAGAAGGCAATTCGTTCTGACAGTAGAAGCACTGGCCACAATTGGAAGAGAAAGGCACGAACACCCGATCACCGACGGCAATCTGAGAGACCTCACTTCCTGTCGCAACCACCTCGCCGACCATCTCGTGGCCCATGACCGTGTTTGCATCGAGTCCGGCTTCGCGACCAAAGAACGGATGCAAGTCGCTTCCACAAAGGCCGGCCATGGAAACTCGAATGATCGCATCGCTGGACGAGTCGACCGTTGGCTCAGGCAACTCAATGGTCTCAACTGATTCGATGTCTTTAAGTGTGATCGCCTTCAATGTTTCACTCCATGAAAAAAGCCAGCTCAAAATCGAGCTGGCTTCGAATTTCAAAATCCTTCAAGGCCTAGAAGTCGTTGACAACTTGACCATCGTCGGCACCACTAAGCGCCATAAGATTGAACAAAGAAATATCATCTGCAACGAACGCAACAGAACCGTCAGCACGCGCCATATTGACACCACCTGGGTGGCTACTGTTGATCGGAGCAGCACTAATAAAGTTGTTGTAATCAGCTGCGTTTCTGGAGTTCAATGGGAACTGAACAGCCTTGACCTGAAAAGTAGTCGTGGGCACGAAGAAACCAGCTAGACCTGCAAAACCCTGTGACCCAACAGACCAGCTACCACGTCGAGGCGTGAAGTTGGCAACTCTGTTTTCTCCACCCGAAAACTCGCCAAAGGCCAATGTGTTTGAACTACCGTCGCCGATATCGCTGATCGAAACACCACGGTTGTTCCTGTGACCACGAAAACTTTGACCAGGGGCGTTCGAGCCCATCGGGTTGTAACTGGAATACATGGGGGGAGTGCCAGTAGAAGTCCGCATGATAACGACACGGTCATTGGAAAACGGTGAGAAAACTCCATCGCAACCAATCGGATCAGAGAGTGGAGCGGTCGGACCAGAACCAACAACACGTACATCAATTAGCCCATCACCGTCGATGTCAGGAACGCCAGGTCCAGAGAGCCCAACGTAGTGAGAGGCAAACTCACCACCAGTAAGGTCATCGCCACCATCAGCTTGAGACGCTGAAGGACATACCAGCAACGGCAACTGCGTATCGGCAGGTGTTGGAGTGACACCATCTGGCAACAGAGGAGCTCCACCGCCCGAAAATGCTGTTCTGATATTGTCGAAAAGCGGCTGTTGATCAAGGAACGGAAGAAGATCGACAAACAGGCTGGCTCCAAAAGCACTACCGCCCACAACCTGACCAAGCGATGAACTGGTACCGCCTGGGAACCGTTGGTGAGCACTTTGATAGTTCGTTGCAGCCAGCATAAGCTGCCGAATGTTGTTTTGGCATTGGGCACGGCGTGCTGCTTCGCGAGCCTGCTGAACTGCTGGAAGAAGTAGTCCAACAAGTATGCCGATAATCGCGATGACGACGAGGAGTTCGACCAGCGTAAAGCCACGCTTCGAATTCTTGGTTGAGATGCTCATTTAGGCTCCTGAAATATAGATTTGTTCGTTGTGGGTGGAATACCAACAGACCTGACTTGCTCAACCTAAACTCAAAGGCATGGCAAAATGAGGAACTCTGGCCTCTGCTCTATTCCAATCTTAATACACTTGAACGACTCGTCCTAGCGGATTCAATCCACTTTACTGCAATTAGCGGACCACTACGTTCAGTTTGAACGAATACGCTATCATAACGATTTGCAAAACGCTTTTAACCGGACCTTAACCGCATTCGTCTCAAAACGATACTTTTGTCTCATGCTGCGATGCACTTTCGTAACTGGCATAGTTTCCGAGGTTTGCGATGGAATTTGCGTTTGCCTGGCTCGTTTCGCTCCCTTCGTGTTGCGTTCCAGCTGCACTACAGTGACATAAGAACAGCTGCCAGAAAAATTCAATTGAATTCTTGAAAACTGAATTTAAGCCAAATGCAATTCATATCGAATCGGATCAACCATCCTATTTGAAACGTACTGGCTACGCCTGCCGAACCATATTAAACCCACCTATATAGAGTACTTCCATTTCTCCGATCTCCACAACCGGAACATTTCAACGACCTCATCAATGCCATGAAATTCGTCTTCCTTGACCACCTTCCGCCAAACTCACAGCTGGATTCTTCAGTGCGGAGCGAGGAACGGCACTTTGACTTGATGTTCGAAGTTCCTGACAACGAAAAATTGAGAACCTACGCCTGTGTGATGCTGCCAGAAGAGGCAGGTTTGGCAGTTGACTTCATCCAGCTGGCTGACCATCGGGCTGAGTATTTGAGCTACGAAGGTCCCGTATCCAACAACCGCGGTGTCGTCGAACGGTTCGCGTTTGGCAATTGGCGCGGAGAACTCGACGCTGAAGTGACGTTAACTTTTAGTAATGAATCGTCGACTTTTGCGTCACAAGTTTGGAAAATCAGATTTGAATCAGCGCAACTGCTACGCGTCGTCTGAATCGCCCACATCGTTGGAATCATCTTCGGAATCTTCTGCTGGGGTTTCCTCGACCGGATTGTTACGTTCCTGAAAACGTTTGTTGTAAGTTCCCAGGTCGCAACCCGCGATACAAAACGTCGTCAATAGAATCAAAGAAGCCATCAGCTGGGAAAATTGCCGGTTCATCGTCTGCACTGAACTGTCATAAAGGTGTAAAATCGGATCGATAGAACTCTGCTCAAACCCCCAGCTTAATCGCATCGCATTCATTCTGGAAGCTCATGTCATCTTCAACTGGCGGATCTGACATCGAACCAGACAACAGACTCACCGACATCTACGCTGAAGCCGAAGCTCACCGGCTCGCGATTGCCCCCGTTCCATTTAGCTCGGTGCTCTTCAAATGGCTCCGACGACTGGCAATCGCATCGGTACTGATTGCTGTCGTCGTAGCAGGAGTCCTCTATCTGTTGCTTCAGATGGCCAAATCAGAACCCGCGTTTTATCGGGCGGCTTTGGATGTTGACCCCAAACTGCAGCGCAGAAACGGCAGCGAAATGGAAAGTCGGATCCTGAACCTGCGAAACTCGGTTTTGAGCGAGGACGCATGGTCGGCTCAATTTTCGGAGGCGCAAATTAATGGGTGGCTGGCGTGGGATCTCAAACAAAAATTTCCGGACCTGATTCCGCCACAAATTTCCGACCCAAGACTGATGATCAAGGACGAGACCGTAACCCTGGCTTTTCGTTGCAGTGTCAAGCCGTTTCGTGGCGTGGCGATCATAGAGGCGGATGTCTTTTTAACTGGGGTCATCAATCAGATTGGCATTCGCATCAAGTCCATTCACTCAGGAATGATCCCGGTTCCAATTGCAGCTTTCGCCGACCAGATTACAGACCAGGCAAAGAACTCCGGCCTCGAAATCCAGTGGAACACCGAAGAATCAGAATCGGTTGCGATCATTGATCTTCCTGACGCGATGATCAAACCCAACGATGGAGGAAGCTACATCGAACTGAAAACTTTTGAAATCGGAGAAGGCGGCGTTACGATTTCCGGCATCACTCATCCGCCTGACTTTTAATGGATCACGTGTTGACGAGAAGTAAGCTCATTTCGGTTCCGGATGGACCCATTCCGTGGAACCGTCGGACCATTGCTCCTTTTTCCAGATTGGAACAGTGCGTTTCAGGGTGTCCATAATCCATTGCGCAGCTTCAAATGCTTCGATTCGATGGGGGCTACTCACAGCAACGACCACACTGGCCTGGCCATTTTCCACAACGCCAACGCGATGCACGATGGCGCAGGCCTTCAGGGGCCATTGCTTCATTGACGCCGTCCTGAGCTTCTCAAGCTCGGCAATCGCCATTGGCTTGTAGCAATCGTATTCCAACCGTAAAGTCTCCTTGCCGTCGGTCATCCGCCGGGTCGTTCCGAGAAACAGCACGATGGCTCCAGCGTTTTCGCTGTGAACAGATTTCGTCACCGCATCGGAATCAATCGGTTCGTTCTGAATTTGGATCATGCGCAAACTGTTGACTGTCTTCAAGTAAATATTAGAGTGTCACGACGATCGTAACTGACCGCTGAATAACAGGAAAGCAAAGATGGCGTTAACTGAATCAAACATGCTGGAACTCGGATCTGAGCTCCCCAATTTTGATCTTCCCGATGTGACCACGGGCGAGAATGTGACTTCTGCTGCCCATTCAGGTCAGCCTATACTGGTGATGTTCATTTGTAACCATTGCCCTTACGTGATTCATCTGTCGCAATGCCTGGCGACACGAACAAAAGAGTTTATGGAATCGGGAATAGGGGTTGTTGCGATCTCAAGTAACGATGCTGTCGAGTACCCTTCCGACGCGCCTGAGAAGATGAAGGAAGAAGTTGCTCTTCGCGGTTACAAGTTTCCTTATCTCTACGACGAAAGTCAAAACGTCGCTCGATCTTTTACTGCCGCCTGCACACCTGATTTCTTTTTGTTTGACGCAAACCACAAGCTGGTTTATCGAGGTCGTTTTGATGAGACACGACCAACTCGAATCAAGTCTGGAGTCTACGAGTCTGACAACCCGGCTACCGGCGACGAATTGGCCGCCGCGGTTGAGGCATTAACCAGTGGTCAAACGATTGCTGAAATTCAATTGCCATCACTTGGATGTAACATCAAGTGGAAGGATTAAATGGTCCTGAAACTCCGATGAAATCGCTCCCAAATGGCGTGTCCACTGCTCATTCTGCAAGAAAACTAACAACATTTTGGCTTATTTTGGACGTTTTTCCCCGCCATTAGTAAGATTCGGATCGAGATGAGCTGATCAACCAGAGCCCCTAAGTGAAAACGGTTTCCCTTAGGGCTCCCCCAGCGAATAGAAAATGGGGTTTTGACGACAAATACAACAACATAAAGGGTTTGAGGAGGACTTTCGGCCTTCTAAGAGACTCTGAGTTGCTCCTGCAATAAAGCGCTGATACTATTGAAATTGAACCCGGCGTGAAATTTATTGTTGTGGCCAGCTGATCTGGGTCCTGTTTCGTCGCGCCGAAAAAATACTTTTTAACTTCCTTTTGCAAGAGGTCTTATTGTGAAATTTTCCAAGAAAGGTTTCACCCTTGTTGAACTGCTGGTCGTTATCGCGATCATTGGCATCCTGATCGGGATGCTTCTGCCAGCTGTCCAACAAGTACGTGAAGCGGCACGCAGGACGCAGTGCTTGAACAACATGCGTCAAATCGGTTTGGCAGCGATCAACTTTGAGTCTGCCCACATGCACTTGCCAACTGCTGGTACGTCCATTAACTCATGGGCTGCGACAGCCGATGACAACTGGGGCGGTGGAGGCAGGTCTCCGAACTCACGTGAGAACTGGTCTCACTTCTGGCAGATCTTGCCAATGATCGAGCAGAACAACCTTGTTCCGTTCCGTGCTCAGTCTGCAGCTTTCCAAAATGGATTCAGCATTTGGCAAACGCCACATGACTTCTTCGGTATTGGAATCAGAATTCCAGCTTACACTTGCCCTTCACGAGGCGAGCGTAGCCACATTTCAATTGCTGATGCTCAAGAAGCTCTCGTTGCTGATTACGCCGGATATAGTGGATCACTCGACTTCTTCGAAGACGCAGGTATTACTCCTTCAGCAAGATTCGCTGAACTGGGAACATTTGAATGGGATCCGTTCACTCCGTCGTTCTCTGATGAGCAGACTCTGGTGAATTCGGGTATCATTGGTAAAGGTGGTCACGGAATTGAAGACGATGGAAGCTTTGGTAACTGGGGCACAATCGGTTTCGGTTCAATCTCTGATGGTTCATCCAACACGATCATGTTTGGTGAGAAGTCGAAGCATGCAGCAAGCTACACAACTGTAGTTGATGCCCAGCTTTGGGTTATGGACTTTGAGCACTTCGGTTTCTGGATCGGTCCTGGTTGGCCTAACATGCGTACCTTCACAGAAGCAGGCATCGTGTCTGACAGCGATGTGAACTACGTTGGATTCGCAACTGGCGACTTTGGTGCCGGCCAGTATCGCTTCGAGCGTTCGTTTGGTTCGGCTCACCCTGGAACATGTAACTTCGTTCTTGGTGATGGCTCAACACACGCGATTTCAAACTCAGCTGACTGGAGAGTTCTCAACCAGGTTGGTATGCGTGCAGATGGATCAGTTGTTAACCCAACTGATTTATAATCCCGGTAACTCTGGTATACTGTTTGGATCTTTAGCCCTGCTCAATGTGTTGAGCAGGGCTTATTTTTGAATTTCAGGGAATTCTCGATGAAAAAAATGCACAAATTAACCATGTTTCTGGTCTGTACTCTTCTGGCAACTGCAGCCATCGGATGTGGTGACCCCGTAAACAGCCGCATTTCAGAAATAACGAAGCATAATGCCAAAAAAGTTGCCATCATGTACAAGGTCTTTTCTGACGGACACAAGTTCTTGGGACCGAAGGATGAAAACGAATTCAAATCGTGGATTCAAAGCGATGACAAAATCAAAGAACGGCTCGCGAAGTTTGGAGTCGATGTCAACAAGTTTGATTCCTATATGCTCGATCGATCTGGCGAGAAATTTGAAATTCGGTGGTCAGTTCAATCGGCTCCAATGGCGCCACCTTACCCGGTAGCACTTGAGACAACGGCCGTCGATGGTATTCGACAAGTTGGCATGGCAGGCGGACCAATGCGAGAAGTAGACAATGATGAAGAGTTCGAAAAATTGAGGAATGGTGAAACTGAGTAATCAACGATCGGTTATCGACTGCGGATCGTTCCCGTTCTTTTCTGGTTGCAAGAATTGCTGTGGACGGTCCGCTGATTGTTGGAAAGTTTGTTTGAGTCTATCTTGCTACTGACAAGTCTCCAGCAATTTGGGCTTTTGTCTTTGACCCACTTCAACCCATTTGCTTGCAGGTACCTGAGATCGTATTGCGCCATGGGATTCAGGAAGTCAGGGTTCGGGCTATTGAATTCAATATGGATTGACTATGGACAGATTTCAACGCATCAGCGTTTCGTTTGTACTTGGGCTTATTCTGGTTCTTCCAGGTTGTCATAGCGAAACGGGACTTGAAAATAAAGTTGTCGTTGCTCCCGCGCAAGATAGCGACTACCAAAAGCTGTCGGAACAACTTTATTCTTTGCCGTTGAAGTCGCCAGAGAAACTGGTTGAGGGCGGCAAGAAGTTTGCCCAACTCGAAGATAGCGGAGTCTATTTTCGTAATTACATGGACCGCAGCATTACCAACATGCTGCTGGAAACTGGTTCAGGTCTGGCTTTGGCAGACTATGACGGCGACGGTTTGGTTGATATTTACCTGACCGGCTCTGACGTTGACAACAAGCTGTTTCGAAATCTCGGACAGCTGAAGTTTGAAGACGTTACGCTTTCGGCAAAAGTGGACGGACGAATGAGAGGTAAGGGGCTATGGGCCTCCGGTGCTTCCTTCGCCGACATTGATAATGATGGCGATCTGGATCTATACGTATGCAACATGGCTGCTCCTGATTTGCTCTACATAAATCAGGGCGATGGCACATTCAAGGAGGATGGGTTTTCTCGCGGCACATCCTACAACGGCGCCAGCAAGCAAGCGAACTTTTGTGACTACGATCAGGACGGAGACCTGGATTTCTACCTGGTAACCTACCAGGACATTGTCGAAATTCCTGGCGAGTTGATTCGCGAAACCAATGGAAAAGTCGAAGTCATTCCTGGCAAGGAGGAATACGCTTCAATTATTGACGGGCATGTCGAATATTGGGTTGGTGAACAGGACTTGCTGTATCGCAATGACGGTAACGGGAACTTTGAAGAGGTTGCTCGAGAATCTGGAATTGCAGGCTATGACTGTGGCTTGGCGAGCGTTTGGTTTGACTATGACAACGATGGGTGGCATGACCTCTACGTAACAAGCGACTTTAAACAACCAGACCATCTCTATCGAAACAATCACGATGGAACTTTTACAGATGTGTTGCCTGAAACCGTGCGTCGTACTCCCTGGTTTTCGATGGGAGTCGATGCAGGCGATTTGAATAACGACGGCCATCAGGATCTTTTGGTCGCAGACATGGCGGACAGAACGCATGCGGGTCAGAAATTAAACATGGGAGACATGGGAGACTCCGGCTGGTTTTTGACATACGGTGCCCCACGACAATTCATGGTCAACTGCCTGTTCCTGAATTCCGGCACCGCAGATTTTATGGAGTACGCACGGCAGGCAGGTTTGGCAAAATCTGATTGGACCTGGAGCGTACGATTCGCCGATCTCGATCTGGACGGAAATCAGGATGTGTTTTTCACCAACGGCCACGCTCGCGACAACATGAACGGCGACCTGGCCCTAAAACTGAAAAAACTGAAAGAGGAAAAGGGAGTCGAGAAACTCACATTCGCCGAAAGAAACGAGTACGGCATCAAGATTCCAAAGCGTGAAGAAACCAATTTGGCTTACGCCAATCGAGGCAATCTGCAGTTTGAGTCTGTAGGCGAACAATGGGGACTGGACTTTCACGGCGTGAGTCATTCAGCTGGATTCGCAGACCTGGATCTTGATGGTGACCTGGATTGCGTCATCAACAATTATTACGAACCATCAATCGTTTACGAAAACCGCACCGATACGGGTGGACGCCTACTGGTAGAACTCAGAAGCGAAAAAACCAATCTGTACGGCATTGGAAGCAAAGTTGAAGTTTGGCAAGGCGACGATTACCAAAGACGTGACTTGCTTCCGGGACGTGGCTATCTGACCTCCGACCCACTCGTTGTTCACTTCGGCGTCAATGAGCAGAAGATCGATCGCCTGAAAGTCACCTGGCCCGATGCGCGCGTTCAGGAGTTCACAGACCTGGACCCTAACTTTCTCTATCGTGTCATCGACGCTGCGACCGCCGAGAAGAAAGCAGCACCAAAAGTTGCCAAAACAGTGTTCGTCAAGCAATCACAAAAATCCGGGCTCGACTTCAAGCACAATGAGTCGCAGTTTGATGACTTCGCTCGCGAACCGCTGTTGCCATTTCAATTGTCGCGATTGGGCGGAAATCTCTCATGCGGTGACATCAACAACGACGGAGTAACGGACATCTTCTGCGGTGGAGCGGCGGGTCAATCCGGGTCACTGTTTGTTAGTCGGGGTGCCAACTTTGAAAAGATTTCTGGTCCCTGGGAATCGCACGCTGATCGTGAAGACATGGATTGTCTTTTCTTCGATGCTGATGGAGACGGCAACACTGACCTGTACATTACCAGTGGCAGCAATGAGTTTGATCCGGAATCATCTGTCTACTGTGACCGCCTGTATCGCAATATGGGCAATGAAAAGTTCGAAGACGTATCCGCAGATGCGCTTCCACAGTTATGCGAAAGTACAATCAGTGCTACCGCAGCTGACTTTGACCGGGACGGAGACCTGGACCTCTTTGTTGGGGCTCGCAGCGTTCCGGGAAGCTATCCGCTAATGCCCAAAAGCCATTTGCTAATCAATAACGGTGGCAAGTTTAGCGAGGCGTCGGCCGAAACTGGAGACGTTTCAGACATCGGATTGGTCAACTCTGCCGTCTGGTCAGATTTCAATGCCGACGGCTGGATTGATTTGATTGTGGCAACCGAATGGGGTCCGATAAAAGTTCTCAAAAACGTAGAAGGAAAACTCGTCGACACAACTGAAGATGTTGGCTTGGGCTCTCAGTTGGGTTGGTGGCATGGCATTGCTGCTGCTGACCTCGATGCCGATGGCGACATGGATTACATCGTTACGAATCAGGGAAGGAATACCAAGTACCATGCGACGGCCTCCAAGCCGCACCGTTTGTATTTCGAAGATTTCGATAACAACGGCAGTCTGGATCTGGTTGAGTCGGAGTACGAAGGCGATATCGAGTATCCGGTTCGCGGGCTTAGTTGTAGCTCAAGATGCATGCCTTTCATTGGAAAAGAATTCGAGACGTTTCGCGATTTCTCAGTGGCGACTCTTGATGACATTTATGACACCAAGGTGAAGCCGCGAAAGCATAAGGAACTGAACTACCTCGACTCGGTCATCCTGTGGAACGAATCGGGAAGTTTTGAAATGCAGCCATTGCCAGCGCTTGCTCAAATCAGCCCCTCCTATGGAGTTGTGGCAAGAGATTTTGATGGTGATGGCCATCAGGACATTGTGCTTGCCAACAACTTTTTCGGCTCTCAACCGGAGACGGGATACATGGATGGCGGGCTGGGGCTCCTCCTCAAAGGATCGTCTTCCCGTGAATTCTCTCCTCTGTGGCCCAACGAAAGTGGAATCGTGGTTACTGGAGACGCCAATGGTCTGGCCGCAGCTGACCTGGACAATGATGGAGACGACGAAATTCTGTTTGCACTCAATGATGACACGCTGCAGGTCTTCTCCAATCAAAGTGATTCTGCCTCAGTCAGGCTCGCACTTGAAGGACCTCCACAAAACCGAAACGCAACTGGAGCTTCCATTAAGCTACACTTCGCTGACACGGATCGAGTTCAAACCCATGAGGTTTCAACGGGCTCCGGCTATCTCTCGCAGTCTTCGAATCGAATTTGTATTCCGTTGAGTCAGCTGGAAAAAGTATCCAGAATTTCTGTCCGTTGGCCAGACGGATCAACATCGGAACAATCGATCAAAGCTGGAGACAATCCGCGCGGTAGCTTGATCCGCATCTCCCATGAAGATCAATAGGATCAAATCCAGGACAGATCTTCATCAACCCATGTTTGGCCTCATTAACGTCAACAAACCAGCAGGCATGACGTCCAGAGATGTCGTTAACCGGATCGTCCGCCGATGTCCCAGGAAAACGAAAGTTGGTCACGCTGGGACATTGGATCCGATGGCAACTGGCGTCCTGGTTGTTGCGATTGGCCCTGCGACGAAACTGATTCAGTATCCTCAGCAGCAGTTGAAAACCTACGTAGGTAGTTTTCGACTCGGGCTCAGCAGCGACACCGAAGACGTCACTGGAAATGTAAGTGAACTTGCGAACGCGCCGATCATCGACCAACAACAGTTACTCGACACGCTCCCTGGGTTCATCGGTCAAATTGAGCAGACTCCTCCGCAATTCTCAGCCGTAAAAGTTGACGGCCAGCGTGCCTACAAAGCAGCTCGAGCTGGCTTGAAGGTTGACATCAAACCACGTCCAACGTTTATCGATTCCATCAGTGTAGGTGAGTTCTGTTATCCGGATTTTCAAATCGAAATCACCTGTGGCAAAGGGACCTATGTTCGCACGCTCGGAAGGGACATCGCCAGGTCACTTGGATCCGATGCGGTGATGACTTCACTGCAACGCACTGCAATTGGTGAATTTTCGATTGAGTCAGCTGTCTCGCTGGAAGACATTGAGAATCAGTCAATCGACGAACTGATGGCGAATCCCAAACTGATGGTTGCCAGTATGCACACGCAAACATTACAACCGGAAGAGATCGAAAGACTTCGGCACGGCAAACGGCTGTGCTCGCAAAACTGGGATGAATTTGAAAACACAGAAATTGCGGCACTCAATGCTTCCGGACAACTTCTGGCAGTGCTGGAGCGAAAATCGGATTCAGAATTTGCATCCAGAATCAACTTCGTTCCACAACTGTATTAGCTTCATCACTGGAACCACCTGTTACAGTTTTGGGAACGATTCCAAAACTGCATTGAGTTGTTCACTCCTGGCACCATTACCGAAAATTTTGTAATTGAACTTCCGCAGGTTCGGCATCCCTGCGAGCTGCTCAATTTGGCTGATCCTAATTTCTCCTTCACTGAAAGAGAGCTCTTCGATCTTCGGAATTTGACGAATAAAGCCAAAAGCTTCGATCGATAAATGTTCCGGCTGTTCGATGGTCAGAGATTTCAAACTGGTGTTACCAACCAACATTTGCAGGCCACTTCCATCAAGTTTTTTGTTGGCAGTCACGGTCAAATTTTCGAGCTTCTTCATCTTCAGGGCAGAAGAGAACGATTCATTGGTGAGCCTCCTCAGGCCGGAGGCAATCAGCTTGCTTACAGATGAGTCCTGCAATTTTTCAAACGCCGGGTCACCCAGCCAAATATTGTCAGAGATGTCCAATATGCGCAGCTTTTTGAGTTCACAAAGTTTTTCAATTCCATCGTTGCGAATCCTTGTTTTGGCAATGTAAAGTTCATCAAGGTTGCCGAATTTTGCCAACACTTCAAAATCAGGAGAGTCAATCTTTGGACATTCATTGAGACTGATACGTATCACCGACTGGGAACTGGTAAGACATTCCAGCCCACGGCCAGAAACTGCTTCGCAGTTGGGCAGCCATATCACCTCTAACGTTTCGATTCCAGTCATCAACTTCAAATGCTCATCCCGAACACTGGTACCGGGACAACTGAACAGTTTCAGTTTTTTCAAATCTGCGAGAAATTGAAAACCATCGCCCGTGACCTCTTTGTTGCCCTGGAGCAACAAATTCTCCAGGCCCTTGAACCTGGCAAGCTCATTCAATCCCTTGTCAGTCAACTTGACTGCATCCCGCAGGTTAAGCTCTTTGAGCGGATGTGGACTGGCGAAATCAGCGAATGACTCACCCGTGATACTCTGACAGTGCTTCAGATTCAGTTCAACAAGATTGGGAAGCTTGGCCAATTCAGCAAGGCCTTCGTCGGTCACACTTGTATAGGACAAGTCGATCGATTCCAGTGTTTTGATTTCCCCCAGGATCTTCATCGCAGCGTCATCTACGTTGGATGATCGCACCAATTCGATGGCCTTCAAATTTCGGCATTCCAATAACGGAGCCAGAGAAACCGCTTCGCTGGAGTCAAGCTTCAGAGTCTTCAGCTGTCGAATTCTCGATACTTCCTGCAAGCTTTCAATTTCACTACACGATTTTATTTCCAGAGACTCCAAAGCCGGAACTTCCGCAAGCAGTTCCAGGCAAGTGCCCGAAGCATAGCGGGATTTCCTGATCGCAAAGCTCTTCAAGTTCTTCAACTTTCGAACACCCCCCATATTGGAATCTTCAAAATAGTAGCGAGAGCTAATCGTCACTGATTCCAACTTTGGAAACACCTCCAGCTGTCCCATCATGAAACCGCTGGGAAAATTCGAGATAACGACTTCTGTCACGAAACCTTCATCGTTGTATTTGACTTCGTTCCTGCGTTCTTTTGTAAGCTGCTGAGCCGCCTTCCACGCGACCTTGGCAAGCTGGGCCTCAACACTTGCGAATGTTGACAGGGTCAAACAAACGAGCAAAAGCGGACAAACTAATTTTCTGGCAAATTTCATTTTGATCACGATAGCCGCACAAAATCGGACACCCTGTAAATCGTCCCATAAAGTATAATGCATGAAGACCCATTCGCTCCATCCAGGAAAACTGTTCCGTGTTTTTTAGAGATCTACTTGTCGCATCTGTTGCCTTTGGTTTGGGGCTGTCCATGATCCAGGTCGCCCTGGTGAATCAGGGATGGTGGTTTGACAATTTTCTCATCCGTCAAATTGAGTCCACTCGAGGACGCAGTGCGGCCAGAAAGACGCTTGGATTTGGCGGTTCGCTGATGATCATGATCGGCGCATGGACCCTCTTTGCGCCATGGCTCAAGGGCGGAGAAAACAACACTTCAGGTTTCCTGAACCAGGCTCCAGGATTGAAAATCGACCTGGGTAATGAAAGCTACCAATAGACAAGTGGCACGAATTCAATATCGTGCCTAAGATGCATACAGACTCCTTGTCACACGATTTTATTCGATGGGTGTATTGATGGCCGTCCTGTCATCTTCCGACGATTCGGTAATCAAAAAGAACTTTCGCTTGTCTGACGATCCGGCAGTCATCGGACGTCACCCCGAATGTTCGATTCAGATCGATGACGGTTCTGTTAGCCGTCACCATGCTCGCGTTGTCTGCGTCGATGGCGTCTGGTTTCTCGAAGACCTCGACAGCCGTAACGGCACATTTCTCAACGGCCAGGCGATTCAAAAACAAACAAGGCTCTTTGATGGCGCGGTGATCAAGATCTGCGACATCTCGTTTGATTTCCATTCTGGCGATAGTGTCGCCAGCGGCAGACACAGAACGTTGGAGGAGCGAAGCTACAAAAAGAATCTGCTGCCGCGTCGAAGTTCAGTTGTCCTTGCTGACGATTCCGAGTCGCACGTGATGTCGGCACTCGATCCACCATCGCACCAGTCGATTAATACGACCAAAGCCAACGCCGAAGACAAACTCGCCGCCATCACCAAGATCACTCATGCGTTGAGCGAGGCGATTGGCCGCGACGAGATGCTCGCCAAGATACTCGACTTCCTGTTTGAGCTATTCGGTGAAGCGGATCGCGGCTTCATCATGCTCAAAGATGCCAATGGAACCCTGAAGCCACTGGGGTTCAAAACACGATACGAACAGGATGACGAAGAAATTCGAATCAGTCGGACCATTTGTCGCAAGGTAATGGACTCCAAACAGCCGATTCTCTCGAGAGACGCTGGCAAGGACGACCGTTTTGACACAAGTCAAAGCGTCTTTGATTTTCGCATCCGATCCATCATGTGTGCCCCACTGATCAACAGCAAAGATGAATCAATCGGTGTCGTTCAACTGGATTCGCTTCGCCGTTCGATCGTGTTCAAGGAAGAAGACGTTGAAACGCTGGTCACGATTGCAATGCAAGCTTCATTGGCGATTCAGAAAGCAGACCTTTTCGAACAGGCCCAACAAACCCGTGAACTCAAGGCGGATCTCGAACTGGCTCATGAACTGCAACAGAGATTCCTTCCACAGCGGCCTCCCGAACTTGAGAGCTACCACTTTTATTCCTGGTATCGCCCGATGCAACAGGTTGGAGGCGATTACTTCGACTATTTGCCACTTGACGAAAATCGGCTTGGAATCATCGTTGCTGATGTGGTTGGGCATGGAATTGCTGCGGCCATGTTAATGGCCAAAGCTTCAGCCGAAGCCCGCTTTGCTCTGGCTACTTCTGGCACCGCAGAAGAAGCGGTCTGCAAGATGAACAGGAGTCTTTCGAACATGCATCTGGACCGTTTCGTGACTCTGGCACTTTGCCTGTTGGACAAACGTTCGGATTCTCTGACGATCGTCAACGCGGGGCACATGCCGCCGATCATTCGTCGAAACGATGGAACGGTGGAAACCGTCGCCACCAAAGAATCCGGACTCCCGATTGGAATTCTGGAAGACTACGAGTACGAGAGTTTTACCACGACCCTCATGCCCGGCGACGTGGCCGTCATGTATACCGACGGCATCAACGAAGCAATGAATGAGCAGGACCAGTTGCTTACTTCCGAAGCTATCGTAAAAGAACTGGAACAGTGTCCGATCAAGACGCCCAAGGGTATCGGAGAAAACATCTGCAAGCTCGTGAACGAACACATGGGCTTCCGTCAACCGATCGACGACATCTGCATGGTCTGCGTTGGAAAAGAAGCCATCTGAATCAGGATGCGTTCAGCTTCCCTGAAATACGACGCAGGATTTCCATCACTGGTTTTTCTTCGCCAGCCGCATTGACCAAACCGCCTCCAGGAAACCGCGGATCATCAGTGTCGCTCCATTGCCGCCACACGAACCCGTGAACTCCGGGACGGGCGATCATCATTGGCAACAACGTTTCGAGCATCGACAGGCGTTGCTCATCCGTAAGCTGGCTGCGAACTTCATTGATCAATTGTCCTGATCGGGGAATTTGATCCGCGGCCATCGTCGGCATACGAAAACACAGAATCAGCGGAAGCCCCAACTGAGACCAGACATCAATCATGTCAATCCACTGGAGCGGATCACGCACAACGCTACCGCACGGCCAATAGTCCAAATTGATATCCAGACCAATAAAGTTAATGGGCACGCCTTGCCGCAAAAGTGAATCCGCGATCTGCAATGGATGTGCGCCTCCGACGGCAGACGCAAGACGTTCAGCCCACGGATAGTCGAAGCTAACCATCATTGGAACATCGATCTGACTTTCATCGATCAGATTCAACATGTCACTCGTGATTTGAGTTTGCTGCGGATAGCTCAGATGTCGATGGCCCATTCCGTTGAGTCCACTAACAACATGCAGCAATGAACTGGAGGGATCCAACTGACGAACGGCCTTGCGGCAACGATTCAGGATGTAGTCGCGTCGTGCAAAAAAGTCATCCAGTTCGACGATCTCTTCTTTCATGCCACCGGGACTGGCATCGAGAAACGGGCCCACAATCATTCGTTTGTTGCCATTGCCTGCAGCGGCTTCCACCTGCTCAGGAAGCGCCTGCACAAGATGAAATGGTTCCGCAGAACACTGCGCTTCCGTAACCTCCGCCGAGCCGATCGAATTGGCAAACCAAAAACGGGGCATGTCAGCCTGAGTGGTGCGATACTGGGAAACTTCATTGCCAAAAAGTTCACTCACCGCGACATTGGCTTCCATCGCAATCTGCAACGAATCGCTGGCACCCTGATCCGACAGGGCCGAATCGGTTTGCATGATCGCCTCGCTCAACAGCCGCGTCGCCTCAGCGACTTTCTCATGAACGGCATCGACGATCACCAGGCCGCCTTCTTCCCAAATCGAAATTTGATTTCTAAGACGGTTGAGCGTCCCTCGAGCCAGCTCAATCAATAGCCGATACGGATCGGAAGATTCAGGCAACGTTCCCGTTCCGATCGTAAACTCTCCAAATTGTTCAAAGGGAAACGCGACAAAGACTTTTCCGGATTCGTCCCGATTTCGAGCGATCGTCAAAAAGCCATCCTCTGAAGTGACACGACAGGGAGAAGGTACGCCATCGAGTCCAATAACATGAATGGATTTGGCCTGGTTGGTTGTCGGTTTCCAATTTTCGGGAAGTCTGAATCTGAATTCGCCCATGTGTCGTCAGCTACCCACCATTGTCAGGAAGAATAAAGCACATCGTGTGCCTGAGTGCGAATTCTACCACACCGGGTTTTGATTTGCAGGTGATACCGTTATCGTGGAGCAGCTGTTATTTACCCAAATTGAACACAAAATCAAATGACGCTTATTCGACAAGGCAAAGTGCGCGACGTTTACGACGTTGGTGAGCACTTCCTGATGGTTGCCAGTGACCGCATTAGTGCCTTCGACTGGGTTTTTCCGACGGCAATCCCGGACAAAGGAAGAGTACTGACTCAGATCAGCAAATTCTGGTTCGATACTCTGGGAATCGAAAACCACTACGTCAGCGAAGATCTGTCCGGCATCGAAATTCCTGCAGGACTCAATCTGGAAGACCTGACTGGTCGCTCCATGATTGTTAAAAAATGTAAAGTCGTGCCCATCGAGTGCGTCATCCGCGGATATCTGGTCGGCTCCGGCTGGAAGGATTATCAGGCGACCAATGAAGTCTGTGGCATCAGGCTTGCCGACGGGCTTCCCAATTGCGCGGCGTTTCCTGATCCACTTTTCACCCCTGCCACAAAAGCAGATTCTGGACACGATGAGAATATCCCTTTTGAGACAATGGTCGCCACGGTTGGGGCTCAAGTCGCCAATGAACTGCGGGAAAAAAGTATTGATGTGTATCGGAAAGGTTTGGCTCACGCGAAAACCTGCGGCATCATTCTTGCCGACACCAAACTCGAATGGGGTTGGTTCGAAGACAAACTGATTCTGATCGATGAAGTGCTGACTCCAGACAGTTCCCGATTTTGGCCAGCGGATCAATATCAGGCAGGACGCAATCAACCCTCCTTCGACAAGCAGTTTGTCCGCGAATACCTTGAAACCACCTCCTGGGACAAGAACAGTGCTCCTCCTGAGCTGCCCCAGGAAATCGTCGACAAGACACGCGCTAAATACATCGAAGCCTTCGAGCTTTTGACGGGCAGCACGTTCGCCTGGAAATAGATGTGACAGCATCTCTACTGCCCAGAGCACTCATTCTGCCCAGCCAACGCAGTCACCAGGACTGCAATTGACACTGCTTGCAGACAGTTCTACTGTCCCCGCACTTCGGGCTTCGGCTCCAACACGGCAGCAATAGAAATACTGTGCAACGAACTGAATCAACCACTCCAGTCGGCGAGGAACATTCGCGCGAGTCGATCGCTGATGGTACCGCTGGAATTGCGTTTATCCTGTTTGAAGATAACGCACACCAGGGAAAACTGATCTCGGATCTCCGCACCCATTTTCAACAGCGGGAAACGCCGGTCGAGTTCCTTATCGTCTCTTCCAACGAACTTCGACTGGCGCCTCTATCGGAAGCACAACAAACACGGTCAGTGCGGAGCCTTGATGCTGCGATCCGATGCTCAAAGTTTGATAACTTTGCGATTATCGATTCGGTCTACGATTTCGACGAGCGTCACTGGAGCATTGTCGCACCACGTCAAGACGAAGCAGTCTTTCGATCATGGAGTTTTCGTCCGACACGAGCTCCCGGCTCGCGGAGATTCATTGCGTGGATTTACTGTTACATTATACGGCTGCTGTTTCGTGTCCGAAAGAACCGACTTGCTCCGGGCATCGTCACGTTTACCAGACATTCACTTTCTGACATCGATCTACATCGGTTCGATCAGGAATCTGCAGATTGTGTCTCGCAGCTACTTGCGACTGCAAAACTGAAGGGACATCGACTGGAAGAAAATCACTGCGGCGCCCGCCAGACGAATACAGAATGGACAAAAACCAACTCGACAGAACCGCATTTTCCAAAATCGAAGTCAATCAAATTTTCGATCAAGCGAAACCTGCAATTCTGGTTCAGCGACCTCGCCTTTCCAGCACGACCTTCGAAATCGAGCCAGTCATTTTCGTCAACGAAAAACATTGCGATCAGTTTGCTCATCTTTCTGATCGCGGCCATGTTACTCCTGGCAAACAGTAGCTACCCGCTCTTTGAACCGGACGAAACACGCAACGCCCAGTTGGCAATGAACATCCTCGACTCGGGCAACTGGTCGGCTTTGACACTGCATGGTGAACCTTATTGGGACAAGCCACCTTTGCTTGCGTGGATGACGGCGGTCAGCTACCAATGCTTCGGCGTCAATGAATTTGCCACACGACTACCTTCGATTATCGGTAGCATTTTACTGTTGGTGTTCGTCACCAATGCCGGAGCGAAGTTGATCGGATTTCGCCCTGCAGCCTTTGGTGCCATCGCCTTGTTGTTGGCTTGGGGATTCACCTTTCAATCTCGCTACGTGACAATGGACGCATTGTTGACGCTATTTACCACCGTCGTGACGCTGGGAATTGCCGCCGGCGTTACTCCGGGAATTAGACGTCGCTTCAGTCGTCCGTGGTTCATCGCCTCGGGTATCGCATTGGGACTGGGGATCCTTGCAAAAGGCCCAATCTGTATCGTGCTGACCGCTCCTCCAATTGTCGCCTGGCTGTTTCTTAATCGTCAGGTATCAAAAGAAACCGTGGGCGCTGCTGCCAAGCTGGTTTCGATTCCAGCGGCGCTGATTGCTGCTCCCTGGTTCATTTTAACAACCATCCGAACGCCAGAATTTGTCTGGCACTTTATCTGGAAGCACCACGTTCTGCGATTCTCTGATGCCTTCGTCCATCAGGAACCGTTTTGGTTCTACGTTCCGATCCTCTGGTTGCTGATGTTTCCTGCATCGATTTTGCTGCCGCGAACCGTTCAGTTCATTATTTCAGACAAGGGAAAGTACCGACATTCCCGGCTTCCAGCCCATGGACTTCTGGCGATGTCTGCCTGCTGGATCATTGGCTTTTTCTCAGTGTCCGAGTGTAAACTTCCGGCCTACATTCTGCCGGCGTTTCCCATGATCGCCTTGTTGACGGGAGTCATCTTCAACTTTGAGTTGTCGCGACACACAACAAGTCGAAGCCGTTTCGATCGTTTGCCAAAACGCATCGCCATCGGTGTTTGCCTGCTGTCCGTCGTTGCTGCTTCAGTCATGACATTCCAGTTTGGTGGCCGTGAAACTTCATGGGCAATGGTTCTGATCGTGGTGGCAATCATCATTCTGGCGGTCCTCTATCCAGCCAGACGATCGACCACGCGAAACAGATCGTGGTTGGCAACTGCAGCAATTGGACTTTTGTTTGTGTCACTTGGGATGAATCTACTGGTTCCATCGATCGCAAGTGATCGATCAATCCTGAAATCGCTCAGTCAACAGCACGCACGTCGACCATCGAATCCGGTCGTCTATTTTGGTCGTGACTCCTTCTCATCGAAGATCTACTTGCCCAATACAGAGGTCGTGCAAATCGATGAAGAGGCGATGCCGCAAATGGAAGCTTTCCTTTTTCGCAATCCACAATCAACCATCGTCGCGTCGGACGCCAACATCGATCGAGTCCAGGATCTCTTTGGTAGCGACATCGTTATCGAGAAGGCTCCGGGTCGTCACACTTTCTACGCATCAGTGATTCCAGCTCGCAGCGCAGCGTTTCGATCAGAAAATCAAACGCAAAAGTAGTCGAATCGTTTTCACCGGCCCCTGCAATGGCTGGCATCATCTCGCATCTTTTGCGTGAAACGACAACGCAATCGTCATCAACCGAACAAACGGACTTCTTTCCGGACCGGATTCTTTTATCCAGGGCAATTTTTTGGTTTTGCCCCGTCATCTTCACCTAAGCGTGTATTTTTTCTGGTCGACACAAAGGAGGTGTTGATCATAACCCCACTTAAATTGGTCCCTAAGTCACAAGGTCAACAGTATCATGGCGAAAACAAAAAAAGCTCCCGCAAAGAAATCGACAAAAGCAACTGCCAAAAAGTCAACCAAAAAGACGACCACGGTAAAAGCAAAATCGCCAAAGGCTTCAAAGAAAGCTGCAACAACAAAAGCCAAAAAAGCAACGCCAGCCAAATCAAAGAAAGTTGCCAAAGACGATCAGACTCTTGAACTGCTGAACGAAACTGGTCGTCGCAAGCAGGATATCAAGCCTCCTGTTGAGCGTCGCAAGCGTCGCCGTCAAATCGATCCAACCACCTGTGAGCGTGACTATAACGACCAGGAAATCGAATTCATGCAGGCAATGGATGACTACAAACGTCAGTCCGGTCGCATGTTCCCAACTTGCAGTGAGATTCTCGAAGTGATGATGAAGTTGGGATACCGTCAGGTTGCTGATGCTGCAACTGTGATGTTCGATCCTGATGAAGACAAGAAGAAGGTCGTCGAAGAAGAATCACTCGATACACGCTTCGAAGATGAAGAAGAAGACGACGAATAGTCGACACTGCTACCAACACATTCTGGCCGCGATTCAACCGGAGCTTGTCTCCCCGCGAATCGCGGTTTTTTTATTGAACACAATGTGAATCGCAATCAACAAAGCAAGCGTCAAACAGGCCCCGTTTAACAACGTGATCGCTTGCCACACCACATCCTGTTGCTCAAACCCGAGTTTGTTGCGGACGGCTCGCGTCGATGCGTAATTGAACATCGGAACCGCCAGCAACATTGCAATCAGGATCGCCGTTGGCCGCGACATTCCGGAAACAAGTCGCCGGGAGTTGAGCAACATCGCAAACAGGCTCACTGCGACAATGATGCAATCGTAAGAGTGATGATAAATCGTCACCAGCATCGCCAACAGCACGATCATCGCTGAAAGTCCCGCCGCTCCGGAGTCCTGTTCTTGAGTAGTCAGCTCTCTTGCTGACAAACGCCAAAGCGCCAAACACGGCAATACCAACAGTCCCATCATCACCGTCAAATATTCGACGTTGCCGGGGACCCGGTGCATCATTTTGGCAACCATTCCGGCAACGTCGATTCGTGTCCACGTATTGGCTGGCTCTTCAGTTGGATCATCGTGAAATGCTTCCTGCCCTGACCTGATTCCTTCAATGACCGATCCAAAATCCGAATGCGACGCCAACCAGCCGAAGCAACCAATTGCGAACACCGATGTCAAAACCACTCCAATGGCGACCGTTTTGAAATCACGTCTGGCAAGCATCAACAGAGTCAACGGAATGACATAAGTCGGTTTCACGGATGCAAACAGAAACCCAACTCCCGCCAGCCACGGCTTCGACTTCGAATAGTGCAGCGCAACCATCGTTCCCAGCACAAGTTGCACCGTGAAGTAGCCTGTGAAGAGCGTGATGTGTCCCGGGCGACTAAACACGAGAAATCCAAAAATCCAGACCCATAGCGCCCAGTCAAACCTCACGCGCACCATCCAGAGGCAACACCACGCCAGCACACCGATCAACAGCCAACTAAAGACAAAGAAGACGACACTGGCGACTTCAAGCGACAGATACGTCAGCGGAATATCGGGAAGAAACGCGAAAGGAGAAAACGGAGCCGCGTTGCGGGGAACAATGTACTCCGGGCGTTCCATGACCTCGGTCGAATACGGATTGACGCCGTCAGCAAAGGCTCTCGAGTAGTAGTAAAGTGTGTAGAAGTCGCTCATTCCGCGACTTTCCCAATCGAACTCACGCGAAGGAGCCGCAAAATTCCTGTAGGTCCGGACTCCCACAAACGAGGTCGCCAGAATCAAAAACAACACACCGCCAACGGCCCAAACTTGACGACTGAACCAGGGAAGTTTGATTTCAGTGAGTTGCATACTTTCTCACACGACCGAATGAATCCAGTGCTTACGCTTCTTCTGCTTCAGCTCGATACCGTGCTTCCAGTTCCAACGCTTTTTTAACAACAACTTCCCAGGGCTCAACGTAATCGATTGGATCCTGTCTCTCAAACTTGTGAAACGCCAAAATCCGTTCCACATCCGAGCCAGTCAAACCATGCGAACGACCTGACGAATCTGGCTGGTAGCTGGTACAGGTGTTGCGAAAAATAGTGTCAAAGTCCAACCCGAGGTTCTCAATCGAACCGGACGCTTCCTGCAAAATCGTATACTTGTCACCATTGATGTACGGAATATGCAAGTGAACTTTTTCGCTGTCCCAGTTTCCAATCGAAAACGCGTGAAAAATCGACTGGTAAAACTCGGGCCGACAATCGGGATAGATCGCGTGGTCGCCGGCATGAACACCAAGACAAAAATCCACGTGCGTGTCATTCTGAATCGCAATCGACAACGCATACCCGTAAGCTATCGAAGCAAAAATCGCGTTGCGGTTTGGAACCACCGTCTGACGCATATTTTCCTGCTCGTAGTGACCTTTGGGGATCTGCCAATTCGAATCAGTGAGTGCTGAATGGAACAGATCGCCGAGCTTGGGAATCTCAATCGTTTCACAACTCATCTCGATATCGTTCTCGCGAAGATATTCGATGTTTGCGTGCAGTCGCTTCAATTCAAGTCGGTGTTTCTGCCCATAGTCAAAACAGAGGCCATAGACTTTTCGTCGTTCAGCCAGCAATCGCAACAGTAGTGAAGTCGAGTCCATTCCGCCGCTGAGGCAAACGACTGCAGTGCGAGCTCTTTCCATGATCAATCTATTGGCAAAATTGGCAAAAGTGGTGGCGTCAATTCACGATTCTGGTTGTCGCTCGTTCCCAAAAACACGGACAGTCGTTAGGCTATCGAAGTGTAAAACCGGTTGCGAAAAACACACCGCAACCGAGGGTGGCGCTTCTCGCCACAATAATTGATGAATCGAACGGGGGGCGAACCAAATGTCCTGAAATCGGTTCTAGTGTATCCAGCATGACCGGGAATTGTGAGCCCAATGGCACGAAACGAACAATTGATTCGCCAGCACAAGATTATGCAGATCCTGGAGCGTGTCCGGTTTGGGAAAACGATCCAGGAGCTTCATGACGATGTCATCGAAGAACTGGGCCTGCCGTCGCTGCACAACCGTACGCTCAAGCGAGACCTCGAAGCATTGCAAGCTGCTGGATTCGACGTCGATCAACACGATTCGCCTCGCGGAAAAATCTGGAAACTCGGTCCGCTCGCCAAAACGACCACGCATATTAGCTTCTCTTCGACCGAACTGATCGCATTGGCACTTGGCCGTGAGCTGATGCACCCGCTTTCGGGCACCCAGTTCGGATCCGGAATCGACTCGTTCTGGAAAAAAGTCAAAGATGAAGTTCCCGCCACGGTTTTGAGTCACTACGAAAAATATCGCAAGACGTTTCGCGTTCAGGGCTTGCCAATCAAGTCCTACGAAAGCAAACAGGGCATCATCAAAACGATCAACCGCGGAATCCTGGAACACCGCATCCTGGAGGTCGTCTACCAAAGCGAAGGCAAGCCATCGAAGACTCGAAAGATTGAGCCGTTTGAAGTCATCCTGTTCCGATCCAGTCTCTACACGATCGCCGCGGACCACGAAGACGAAAACGAAAAGTCGCGGATCCGAGTCTGGAAACTGGACCGCTTTGAAAAAGCAACGATTCTCGACGAATGGTTCAAGCCTCCAGAAGATTTGGACATGGACGAATTTTTTGGCTCAACGCAGACCATCTTTCGGTCCAGTGACGATGAAACGTCTTACAAAGTCAAACTGAGCTCTCGAGCCGCCGTTTGGGTGACCGAAGATCCGTGGCATCCTGAACAAACGATGGAAAAAATTTCTGATACGCACTCCGTTTTAACCGTTCCAGTCTCCAATCCTCGCGATGCGCTTCCGCGAATTCTTCGCTTGGGATCCGATGCTGAACTATTATCACCTGAAGAAGCAAGACAGGAACTTCAGGCGATCGCCAAGGAAATGGTTCAGCACTACGAAGACTGATTCGGCAGCTATCACCAATGATTCGCAACTCAATATTTCTGCTGGCCGTACTCATTGCTGGATGCAGCAACCAGCATCAACGCCAGGCGATTGAGACCGAAGATCCGTTTGAAGAAACCGTTCTGCAGATTGTCGACACCGAGTCACTGATCCTCGACCTTGGCCCCTACGTTTCCAGGATTGCAGACGCGCTGGTTGAGTCGCCCCAGTCAAAAGGCGTGCTCCGCGAATTCTTTGCCGCCGAAACGAAGTACACAGCAGACGAAAACTCGACTCCGCGAACGACCGATTTTTTACTTGACGAACTTTGGCAACCCTTTCTGGGGCAGCGAAAGTTTATCGAATGCCAATTCGGTACCGAGTCGGGCTTGCTTCACAAAGACAAACAGCGGTTCGACATGATGACCGTTTTCGAAGGCAAGCTGCGTGACGGCGACGCTCTTATCGGCGTCAAGGCAACGCAAACCATCACCTGGACAAAGATCAACAAACTATGGACCGTCACGCAATGGAAGGGACATTCTTTCGATGTCTCGCAATCAGAGCCACTGTTTAAAGATGTAACCGCCAGCTGCCTCCCTGACCAGCAAACCTTTGAAGCCGTCTCCCGTGCGTCGCATCAGGAACGAGTGCTCGATGTCGTCCGTTCGAAGAAAGTCATGCAGCCGATGATCGATGGGCTACCAGGTTTCAACGACTGGGAATCCATCTGGCAATTCCCTTCGGCGAGTGTCGTCGACTATGACGGCGACGGTTGGGACGATGTTTTTCTGACCGACCGATGGACCGGAGGTCAGATGCTACGCAACGTGCGTGGCCAGTTTGAAGATGTGACGAAAGAGTGCGGCCTCAGCATTGGGCCTCATTGCAACTGCGTCGTGTTCGCGGACTTTGATAACGATGGCGACCCGGACGCCTTTGTCGGGCGTTCCATTGAAGACAGCGAGTTCTTCATCAATGAAAATGGTACCTTCCAGCGCGATCGATCGATGACTGACGAGTTAAAACTCGTGCGATTCGTCACCGCAGGATCGGTTGCGGATTTTAACAACGATGGGTTACTGGACCTCTACCTTTCAACCTACGTTTCCCCGTCGGGATCCGCAAAGCAGCAAGACTGGATGAAGATTATGCTTCCCAAATCTGATTGGGAAAAGTTCAATCGGCTTCAGTCCACACATCCGTTTGTTGATCGTAGCGGCCCAGCCAACATTTTACTGATCAATGATCATGGAAAACTCAAGCGATGCAAAATCGATTCAACGCTTGAACAATGGCGCGACAGTTTCCAAAGCGTTTGGCATGACTGGGATAGAGATGGCGACCAGGACCTGTTCATCTGCAATGACTTCGCACCCGATGCTTTTCTGCGAAACGACACCACCAAAGGAAGCACCGAACCGGTCTTCACCGATGTGACGGCAGAGTTGATTTCGCCTGCCACGATGGGGTATAGCATGGGAGGGTCATGGGGCGACTTCGATAACGACGGCGACATGGATCTGTATGTTTCGCAAATGTACTCCAAAGCAGGAAAGAGAATCCTGAAGCAATTCGCCGCGGCCGATCAACGCTCTCGCCAATCAGCTCAAGGCAATGTGTTGTTCCGAAACGATGGTGATCGATTTCGTCAAGTCGCCGGCTCGGAGGCATCCAACATTCATGTGGCTAAAGTTGGCTGGTCATTCGGTGGCCAATTCGCTGACTTTGACAATGATGGCTGGCTGGACCTTTACGTGCCAAGCGGATACTACACAGCTCCCGAAGAAGTTCGTGGTGATCAGGATTTGTGATCGTGCAACTGGCGCGCGGTCGCGCGGCTTGACCCAAATCAACCCGACGAGTTTCGCGAACATCCAGCGTGGCGCGGACTTGATGATACGCTGTCGATTTTTCAGATCGATCCAGACAGCGAAGCAGTCACCGGATTTTCGTTTAGTGGAAATGAGCGAAACAGACTGTTTCTCCGTCGCGGCGAGAACTTTGACGACGTCAGCTTGACTTCAGGCGCTGATTTTAAAGAAGACGGTCGAGGTTTTGTAATTTTTGACTTCAACAAGGACGGAGCAATGGATATTGGAGTCGTTTCCAACCAGAGCCCCCGCTTTCGCATCCTGAAGAATCAACTACCTGCCAATTCGGGCGGTTTTATCAACGTCAAGCTCGTTGGCGGTAACGATTCGGCTGAACCAGGTAGTCAATTCGGGCCTCGGGATCCCATCGGCACGACGCTGGTCGCGACCATCGGAGATCAGAAAAGAGAGTTTCGACTCTCCGGAGGAGAGGGCTTCTCTGTCCAAAATGCACGGTCAATTCACATTGGACTGGGTGAACATCCTGCAATTGAGCGATTGGAGGTTCGTTGGCCCAATGGAAAGACGACGGTTAGAGAGCAAATTACAGCGGGTTTGACGGTTGAGATTTTTGAAGGCAAGAACTGAATCGCCACGTTTCGGAGAACGCGAAAACAGGTTAAAATCCGGAAGGTTCAATGGATTTTAATGCAAGCGCGAAACCGTTGAACATTTTTTGATCTCAGCTGCGCCGCGAAGGAAAAAGTACACATGGGAGACGCTGCAAAACTCAATTGCGAAGGGCATGATCTTGAGCTTCCGATTGTTGTCGGGAGCGAAAACGAAAAAGCGATCGACATCGGGGCGCTGAGAAAGCAAACCGGATTGGTCACAATCGACGAGGGCTACGTAAACACCGGTGCAGTCCAAAGCTCCATCACCTTTCTCAATGGCGAAGAAGGCGTTTTACGATACCGAGGATATCCGATTGAGGATCTGGCTTCGAATTGCGATTTCGTGGAAGTCGCCTTCCTGTTGATCTACGGTGAACTGCCTTCGCAAGAAGAGCTGGCTCAGTTTCGTGGAAAGATCGGTCGTCACACGATGCTGCATGAGGATCTCAAGTCGTTTTATGATGGCTTCCCTCGTGACGCCCATCCGATGGCGATTCTGTCCAGTGTTGTCAGTGCCATGTCGACCTTCTATCAGGATGCTCTCGATCCGCACGATCCGGAGCAGGTGGAAGTCAGCATCCATCGACTGCTGGCGAAACTGCCTACGATCGCTGCGTTTTCACACAAGAAGTCGCTCGGGCAACCGTTCATCTATCCGAACAACAATGAGAGTTACTGCGCGAATTTTCTGCAGATGATGTTCTCTGTTCCTTGTGAAGAATACAAGGTCGACAAGACGTTTGTCGAAGCACTGAACATGTTGTTGATCGTTCACGCAGACCATGAGCAGAACTGTAGCACCTCAACAGTCCGCATGGTGGGTTCTGCTGACTCGAACATTTTCGCAAGTATTTCGGCTGGCATCTGTGCTCTTTGGGGACCGCTACACGGCGGAGCCAATGAAGCCGTTGTTAACATGTTGCAGCAGATTCGGGACGATGGCGGCGACGTTGAAAAGTACGTCAAAATGGCAAAGGACAAAGAAAACGGATTCCGCTTGATGGGATTCGGACACCGCGTCTACAAAAACTTCGATCCACGAGCAACTCTGATCAAAACTTCCTGCGACAAGTTGCTGGAGAAACTGGACATTGACGATCCGCTATTCGAGATCGCTCAAAAGCTGGAAAAGGTCGCCCTGGAAGACGAATATTTCGTCAAACGCCGCCTCTATCCGAATGTGGATTTCTATTCGGGAGTCATCTACCGAGCGATGGGAATTCCTGTCGAGATGTTCACCGTGTTGTTTGCAATCGGACGTTTGCCAGGCTGGATTGCCCATTGGCGTGAGATGCAACTTTCTCCGACGAGCCGCATTTGTCGTCCGCGACAGATTTATCAAGGCTCGACGAAACGCGAATTCGTTGCCTTGGACAAACGATAGGCTGGAAATTTACGTTCGTTCATGAACCTGTTTGTAGTACCGCATTTATACGGAATCTGCATGATCCCGGCTAAAGCTGGTACTACAAACAATCTTGCCTTCAGTTTTACTGAACGCAATGCCCTTCAACGAGCATGAAATGTGGCAAAGGCTTCCAGGCCATGA
>CAYUNP010000023.1:0-6701 GCA_964446085.1 uncultured Pirellulaceae bacterium | reverse complement strand
ATGCCCTTCAACGAGCATGAAATGTGGCAAAGGCTTCCAGGCCATGAACATACTGCAGCCCGGCGAAACGTAAAACAACTTCGATAGGATTTGACAGGCTGGAATCCTATCCCACCTTCCTTGAACGGTATTGTTGTTGAACGGCACCTGCAATAATGAATTGCCTCGGTCCCAGGTTTGCAGTTGGTTGGGCAAACCATGAATGGTCGTGATGACATCCAACTATTGCCAGACTCTGAACTGGAACGTTCGGCAGTTGTTGCCAACTGCCGGATGAACCGTGAACGCAACCTCACGGGTGGCAACGGCTACGATCGCGAACTGAGGTTCGACCCGATTGAGTTTCTTCTTGAGCAAGCCGAATCTGAATCACGGCCTGTGAGCTGGTTGGACCTGTGCTGCGGAACGGGAACAGCACTTATCGAAGCAGCGAACGTTATCGAACAGAAAAACTTGCCCATCGAAATCGTGGGCATTGACCTGGTCGACATGTTTGGCACAAATCAACACGAATGTCTGGAACTGATCGCTGCTTCGCTTTCATCCTGGCAAACAAAAAAGCAATTCGATCTGATCACTTGCATCCATGGCTTGCACTACATCGGCGACAAGCTTGGACTCATTGGACGATGTTCTGATTGGCTAACCGAACATGGCAGATTCGTCGCCCAACTGGATCTGGAGAACCTTGAACTTAAAGGGATTGTAGATCGACACAAGGCCACGACTCTGCGCGAATCTGGCTGGCTGTACTCAGCGCGAACTCGACTTCTCATCGGTGAAGGGCGACAGAACCGATCGCTTTCATTTCGATACCTCGGCGCTGACGACCAAGCCGGACCGAACTACACCGGACAGCCGGCGGTAAACTCGTGGTACGAACCTGAAGATGGGTCTTAAACCTGCCAGAGTTTATCCAGGTCGATTCCGCATGAAGGCGAGACTTCGAACAATCATGATCAAAACGCTGACTTGATTGACTCCAGGGACACGCCCAGAAGCTTCTTTGCCAACACAGAAAGTTGTTCCTCAGAGCCCTGGATGTGAAATGTTCTCTGGATGTGCTTCATCGTTTCGCCAGGCTTGAGTGCCGCGGCGGGTGAGGAAGTTTCAAGTTCGTAAAACGGACCCAGCGGTGGCTTTCCCTCACCCGGTGAACCGTCGTTGTACGAGTTGATAACATCTCCGGAATAGGGTTGCTTCTGCAACTCCCACATCGAATTCACATAGCCCTGGGCAGCATCCTGCACGTTGTAGGTGACGACATTGAGCACTCGTCCTGTCGCGTCGTAGCTTCCCGCGATTCCTTTGGAGCGCTGAGCTGTAATGCCGATCTTGCCACGACGCGTGCCGTCACCTCGGAAAAACAGGCGTTCGGCCTCTACCTTCAGATACTCCGCCGGCACTTTGCCAAAGTACGCGTCGTTCACCTTTGGACCAAGCGATTCTTCATCTCCGCCATTGAAAGGAATGACGACGGTCGTTTCTGGAGAAGGGTTGTACATGCCCAGGATCCAGATCGACATCAACCCGGTTTCCGGTTTCCATGCTTTGTCGCCCCGGTTCGTGATTCGATTGTCAGTTTCATAGCCAACGAGCCGCAGTTCATCAGCCAGATCAACGCCCAGCAGTTCGGCAGCACGTTGCTTGTCGACCAGACCTACCGTTCGCTCGATGCCGACTTTGAAACGGTTGCCGCTATGGTTAACCAATTCAGTGTCGTGTGAGAAAGTTGCGGCGGCTTTCGTTTGCCTGACCAGCTTGAAGGGATCCGTGTCGATCGCGGCAGGCGTCGCCCAATCATCAAAAGTGAACTCGGCACCGGGTTTGAAGAACAACGCGTATTGGCCGCCTTCGGGCCCCAGCCAGAATCGCTCCTCTCCGCCAAAGATGTAAATGTGTTCTTCAAGCTTCCCTTTCTTTTCGTCATCAGAAAGCAAACCTTTTTCGATGACGGGGCGGTTGATCCAACCGAAACTGGGCCCCTTGGTAAGATCGTACGTGCTGGTCATGACCCGGCCCTGATACGCCGGCGCGACGGCGACTGCTGCGCTACCGTTCTCCAACAGAACGATGTCCGTATGCTTTTTCATGAATGCCAGGTCGTCGGCGAAAGTCTGGCTTGCCGGCGCTTTCATTTTCGAAGCACCTGAGTTCACAGTGTTTGACGTTTCTGAGCCTGAGAGTTCGGTAACGTCAAAGCGCCGAATGAAAGGTAGTTTTGACCCTTTCGTTTTCTTTCCTCGATTGCGGCCAATCTCGACGCCCCATTTTGGAATGGAACCCTTTCCGCTTTGAGTAAACGCTTCGGGGCGGTAAGCTCCTCCAGCCCAGGGACCTTTCTTTACGTTGCCAGTTTTTGAAAAGTTGACACCATCGGCGGCATACATAATCGAATTGGTAATGCTTTTGGGTCCCGTCGTGCCAATCATCGCTGCGACACCCGTTCCCTGCGGCCAAACCAGCACTTCATGATTGCCAGGAATCACCGGGTTGGATTCGTGTTTAACGTATGGGCCTTGTGGATGTTCGGCGATGGCCAAGCCCATCTGGGTTTTACCTGGACCCTTGCCTTGCTGGCGGCCCTTGTAATACAGGCAGTATTTTCCGTTGCGAGTAATCAGGCACGCGTCATCGACAAGGTGACTGTCGAATTCGTCGTTGTTGTCGCTGTTGGTTAGTGCCGGGTTGGTGGCCAGTCGTTCCCATGGACCATCGGGCGAATCCGCAACCGCGATCCCGATCCTGGAATCTGGACTGAATGGTTTTTTGTGGAAGTCATTGGAGGTGCCCGTATAGAACAACCAGTAACGTCCCTCGGCCACAAGCATGTTTGGAGTAAAGACGCTTTCGCCCTCCCAGGTTCCCGGTTCGCCTTGTGCAAGCGCCTCGCCTTTCTCGGTCCACTTATGACCATCGGTCGAAGTCGCATACCAGACCGTCGCGTCATAGCCAGGAGAAATCGTGCCTTTCGAGTACCACACGTAGTACAAGTCACCTACTTTAATGACATCGCTGGGGTCTCGCCGCATCACGCCTGGTTCGGCCCCGATTCCTTCAAGTTGCGAGTGGCTGACGGTCACTGACTGAGCCAACGAACTGACGGAGGAAAGTGAAAATATTAAAACGAAAACGAATGTTGCGAAGGAACAGATTTTCATGTTTTTTTGCCTAATGTTAGGAGAGCAAACTGACGGAAATCGACGTCATTCAGTCTGCCTCCACATTAACAGATCAGGTCGTTCATGTTGCGCGGGTAAAACTTCCGGGCTTTGTTTCGAGCCTCGTTTTTCTCTGGCGAAGAAGCTGTGAGTGATTTCAAATCGTGGCTGCAGCGTCTCGGCGCAGTTCTTTTAGCCTACTACGGCGAGACGCCATAGCCACAACCGGAAATTCACTGCTGCACTCGCAGCAGCGGCACCAGCCTAAATTTGACGACGTCTCGCCAGACAGCACAGAGCACCAGCAAGCATCACGACGGCTGAAGAAGGTTCTGGAACGGCGACAATCTGGCCGCGAATCGCAATATTTCCGTCCTGGCCTGCCGTGTGAATCGCAAGGTACAATTGGCCAGCCAAAAGATCATCGACAAAGTTCGAAAGCAACTTCGTAGTCAGCGGGCTGTTTTGATCAAACAGTTCGCCAGTTAGCGGGTCAATGGCATCTTCATCATTGAAGACTCCCTCAACCGTCTCGCCGTCGAAATCAACAACGATCTCATCGTCGTCTTCGCTCGGCACACCGAAAATATTCAGAACATGTGGCCCAGCACTACCAAAGAACCCGTTGTGCACATGAATCGCAGTAATGTCGCTAAAGGCGGTTCGATCGGCGGAATCCGGTATCAGGTCCAAACCAAAAGCCTGGATCGAGTAACTCAGGTTTTCCTGAGCCTCATCGAGCACGAATGTGGCGACTGCTGTGCCAGTCTCAGTCGACGTACCGACGACCTGTGACGCATTGAGATTGGCGACAAATGTATCTGCATGAGACGTATCAACTGATGCTACACAAACCAACGTGAAAGCCAGAATCAAACGAAGTCGTATGCTGCAATGTGACATAATTTTGCTCGTCTCAAGAATCATCTTCATAAACACAAACTAGTCGCGACAACGAAATTCGCAAACAAAACTGACCAACTCAAGGTCGGCTACTTACTGAGTTTGCTCGTTATCGTGAAATCCCTGGTTTTAGGCGCCTCCGTTAGCGGCGATAACTTAAACGACTTCAATGACCCAAACGTAAACGGCAAGGTCGTTCCGAATCGTGTTCGAAACGGAAGCAGGTCAAAAACATTCACCACGCCGTTGGCATCAAAATCCATCGTGAAATCGTAGTTCGGGTCTCCATCAAAAGCTCCGAAGGTCTGGCGGAAGGCAAGCAAGTCAAAAAGGTTAACGTCACGGTTTCCGTCTGAGTCACCGAAACGGGCATAGAATCCGTCGGACTCCTCGTCTCCAAAGACAAAGTCTCCACTCAGTGGGACTCCCTCGCGGGTAACAAGGTCAGCCGTCAACGTAAACTGATAGTTCCCGTCAACGAGTGCGTTTTCCGCATTCCGCACGTGCGATTCGAACTGGACCAAAGCCACCGTCTCGCCGTCAGTGAACTCCGTTGCGACGTTGATGGTAACGGGCACAAAAGTCGCCTCGGTTGCAGTGCTGCGTTGCACAACCGAAACCGCTCCGGGCTCCAGGACCACCTCTCCGTCAAAACGAATCGAGATCGACTCGACCGTAGATCGTTGCGGTTCATCAATGTTAATCTCGACACTTGTGACCGTCGGCGCGGGAAGCTGCTCAACCATGAACATGCCGCCTTGTCGATCGCTGATGAGAATCACGTTTTGATCGTCGAAGTCAAAGAAAGGAAAAACAGACCAGGCTCCATTGAAAGAAACATTGTTGTCCGCCATGAAGGTGTCAAAGAAACCAAACTCTGAAAGCTGTGATGGATCCGAACTGTCGATTTGCAGGATTCGCATTCCTGCTGAATAGTTGGCCTGGTAAAGGAAGTCGCCTTTCACGTAGAGGTTGTGATCAATCGTTTTCTCAACACCTTCATAGAATCCTTCATAAACTGGATTGTCCAGATCTTCGACATTCCAAATGTGGGTCCTGGTTGGAATTGGCTCGCCATCATCTTCGGTTCCAAACTGCCCGTCCGGTCCGCGAAGATTATCACGTTCGTCCAACTCATCGTTCATGTAAAAATGACTTTGGTCCTGCGACAACCAGCCTTGATGCGAGTAACTTGAATCAGGATATGGGTTGCGGGATATCATGGACGTATTCGATTTGTCAGTCACATCAACGATCGTCAGCGTATCTTCATTTGACGCAAAGACGATCTCTCGCCCGGAGTAATCTGAATCGGGACCGATGTAGATTACTGCTTGAGCATCGTGAGTGTAGCCATCTGCGCTGAAGTTTCCGACTTCCGTGATGTTCGTTGGATCGCTGAGATCCAGAATCGTCAATCCGCCAGCGTTGTGCCGCGTGTTGTTTGATCTGTTGGCACCAACCACATAGCCGTATCCAGTTTCTTCATTGATCACGATGTTGTGCGACCAGCCAAAACCTGTGAACGTACTGACGGCTGTAAAACTTTGCGGTGAAGCGCCGTCAGCGGTTAACAGCTGAGAAAGATCAAAGACCTGAACACCCTGATCGTTACCGGAACCATCAGCGACAATGAACGCGTGGTCGTTGTAAACTTTTATATCACGCCAGGCACGGTTTTGGCCTGCTTCGGTCGTCGCAAGCGTCCCCAGGAAAACCGGATTCGTGGGATCGGTGACTTCAATAAACGAAGTCGCATTGGTCAAACCAAAGAGTACGAACTTTCGATTGGACGCGGCATCGGTCCAACCCCAACAGTCGTTACCAAGTACTTGCCCGCCGCCACCTATTTCGTCAAGTTCCAGATGACAAAGCAACTTTACGTTACGTGAATCAAATGGACCGCCTCCGCCGCTGCCGCCCAAGCCAGCATTGCCGAGGGCCTTGCCGCTGCTTTCATGGGCGATTGCCGAGCCAATTCCAATTGCCAAAACTGTGGTGAACAAAAACGCGGTGCGAAGCGCAAACGAAATTTTTTTCATGGTCGACCGAAAGAAGTTGGGAGGGATCCTGATAAGCGATCAAAACCGCGTTTCAGGGCAAAAAATGGCCAAAACGTCCTTAATCAGAACTGTATGTATATTAACCGTTTTCGTCCGTTTTTCCCCCACCCTTTTCCATAAACTGTCAATTTGAGTTGTTTTCACGCCCTTAACGAGCCAACTCCAATGGATTCTGGGCCGGGAAGCCGTGAAACGGCGACAGTACGTCGCCGTGGGTGACAAACCCACGATTTACAATCACTTACAAAAACCCAGCCGAAGCAACGACAGAAATAGACTGGGTGCTACGAACCCCTCAGGGGCGGTTCAGGAATGCCCGAAATGCAACTTCGATTTCACCCATCATGGGAGGTGGTTATATGACAACTGCTTTGTTGGTTCAAATCAGTCCTGAGATGTTTATCGTTACTGTTTTTTTGATGCTTGGCGGCTTCGCAGCGTTCATGTTTCTTATGTGGTTGAAGGGAAATCACATGGAGGAAGAAATGTCGATCTATGCAGAAAAAATAGGGGCCAGTATTCTTCCAGATGAACTTCCATGTGAGGAATTTCTTAAACCATTGGCGTCTTTTAA
>CAYUNP010000022.1:0-42823 GCA_964446085.1 uncultured Pirellulaceae bacterium | reverse complement strand
AGGCTTCCAGCCTGTGGACATTATGTCGGCGCGATCACAGGCTGGAAGCCTATGCCACCTTGTTTGTCATGACATTTCGGTTCAAGAAAAAACAGCCAACAGCATCGAACTTCCAATCTTCCGCTGGCATTGCCGCGACAGCACCCGCAACGTTTACCTGCCCCGAAACACCGGCCCCGATTTCCGTCCACATCCGAGTGAACTGACGGAATCATGTCATGAAAAGTTTGCAACAAAGATAGATTGCCCGCTGCAAAATCGGCACGCCGCAAAGTGAAAACCGGGTCACGCATCTGTGGTCGCAAATGGTTTTCCTGAATTCAGAAACAGTTCAAAGGGGCATGAACATGGCACGCAATAACAGAACTCGCAAGCACGACTACTCCTGTCTGGAAGACCGACGGTTGCTGGCCGTGACCGCTGGATTGTTCGAAGGCACGCTGAGCATCCGTGGAGATGCCGGCGCGAATGTTGTCAATGTGCAACAGTCCGGCAGCTCACTAACGATCACGGGAGACAACAGCTTCAGTTTTAATGCGGCTGACGTTTCGTACATCGAATTTTTCGGCGCTGCTGGAGATGACTTCTTCGAGAATTTCACCTCGATCGATACACTGGCCGTCGGACATGACGGAAACGACACGTTACGAACTGCCGATGGTACCGACCGACTCTTTGGAGGCAACGGGAATGATTTGCTGGTGTCGACTGGCGGCAACGATCGACTGGTGGGCAACGATGGCGTCGATGTTCTGTTCGGGGGCGACGGAGATGACGCAATCTTTGGGCTCGATGGAGACGACGAACTGTATGGCGAAGCGGGAGACGATGTTCTGGTAGCCGGGTTCGGCGACGATGTAGTGTATGGCGGCGGTGATGATGACCTCGTGTATGGTCACTTCGGAGCCGACCAGATTTTCGGAGGAGATGGTAACGACCGACTCTTCGGCCAGAGCGACGATGACCATATTCAGGGCGATGCTGGAGATGACGTTGTCCGCGGTGGAATCGGCGTCGATGTTCTCGAAGGGAATGTCGGCAACGATCGAATTCTTGGCGACGAAGGCGATGACACCATTAGCGGCGGCGCTGGAAACGAAACAGTCTTTGCTGGTGAAGGAAACGACGTTGTTCAGGGCGGCGATGGCAACGATCGGATTTTTGGTGGGCAGGGTGATGATGAAATCTTTGGTGAGGCCGGCAACGACACGATTCGCGGCAACTCCGGAGATGACACGCTCAACGGGGGTGACAACGCTGACCGTCTGGCAGGAGACGACGGGGACGATCATCTCGTCGGAGGTTCCGCAAATGACACAGTGATTGGAGACGCAGGCGTCGATACAATCGTGGCTGATTCGAACGATTGGGTGCGTGGTGGCGCCGGCGATGACATTCTTCAGCTCAGCAGCCTTGACAGTGATACTGCGGTCTACAACGGAAACTACTCAAACTTTGTCGTGACACAAAGCGGCGATTCGCTGATCGTTCGCGATACAACAGGGGTCGACGGTCAGGACATTGTTACGGGGGCTGACAATTTTCAGTTTTCAGACGGCATTCGCACCGCAGCTGCGGAAGTTACGCGACGCGTTTTCGTTCAGCCGATCGTTGTTTCCAATGATGATGGATCCAATACAGCAACTTTCTTTGGTGACGCCGCGGAAGAATTCGATATCGTGCGGCAGATCGATGAAATCTACCTTCAAGCCGGTATTGATGTCGAGTGGCTAACCACAAGGACAACCAACAGCACGTTCTTCAACTTTGGAAGTGATTTGGGGACACGGCCCCAGTCAGATCTCAACGCAGTTGTCGCTCAAGGTGATAACATCGGAGTTGGTAACTCGGATCCCCTGGTACTTGATCTGTATTTCGTAAATCGCGTGCCTGGCTTTCAAGTGTTGACCGCGAACTCGGCCAATGGCCTCGCATTCGTTGATGGAAGCGGAATCACCATGCATACCGGTGAGAACCTTCTCGGATTTGCGAACGGGCGAAGCCTGGTTGCCAGAGTCGCGGCCCATGAGATTGCCCACAACCTTGGATTGTCGCACGTCAATGACGATTCAAATCTTCTGGACGACGGAACCGAGCTCTACGACAGTCAGATCGCGATAGCCCGGGCCAGCCAATTTTCGCAACCGATGTAAGTGAGAGGCTTTCCAGTGGTCGAATTTTGATTTCCCGATATGATGGTCGCAGTAGCTGAGCCGCGTGTTTCAGCCTCCTGTTTCCTGGGATCATCGTTCATGAAATCTTTTACACGACACTCCGGCATTGTCGCACCGCTTGACCGTTCGAACGTCGATACGGATCAAATTATTCCCAAGCAGTTCCTCAAGCGTATCGAGCGAACGGGGTTTGGGCAGTTTCTGTTTTTTGATTGGCGATTTGAGCCCGATGGAACAGAAAAGCCGGACTTCGTTCTCAACCAGTCTGCTTTTCGCAGTGCTTCGATTCTGGTTGGACGACAAAACTTTGGAAACGGGTCCAGTCGCGAACACGCGGTTTGGGCGCTGGATGACTTTGGTATCCGCTGTGTGATCGCCGAATCGTTCGCTGACATTTTCTTCAATAATTGCTCCAAGAACGGAGTGTTGCCAGTCGTGTTGACGACGGAAGAAGTCGAAACGATCCATCAAAAAATTGCTGCCAGCGAGAACTTTCAGCTCACCGTTGATTTGGAACAGATGACAGTCACTGACGGCAATGGTTTTGAGGCGTCATTCACACTCGATGATTTCCGTCGTCAGTGCTTCCTTCAAGGACTCGACCATATCGCACTGACGCTGCAGCACGAAGACAAGATTGCGGCGTTTGAGGCAAGTAGAGTTCAGTGAACGACTGGTTGGCTGCAGCAGCCTCTATAGCGCAGCTGTGCCGTTCCAGACTTTCCACCACGGCTTTCGGTTGGCTTTCTCGCTACGTACCGAGAATCCCCAGGGTTTGCCGTTGGTCGCAATACAATCTGTCATTTTGGCAAACTGAAAAACGGCGCCGAGAATTTTGGCGTCGGTCATGTTTGCTTTCTGCAAGTCAGCGCGCGTGAAGTCGACTTTGCACAAATCGGCACTAAAGAGATTGCTGCCTGAAAAATTCGCAGCACGACAGTCACTGCCTTCGAGTTCTGCAAACATCATGTCGCAGCCGGAAAGATCAGCATTCATAAATTCTGACGTCTTCAGCTTTGCATGACGAAACTTCGAGTTGTTCGCTTTGCATTCCCGAAAAATGCTGATGTCGAATACGCTGTCCGAGAAATCGCACTCAGTCATTATGGCGTTTTCAAACGTCGAACGCTTGACGACGCAGTTACTGATCTTGGCACGCACCAGTTTGGCTGCGGAGAAATCGCAATCGCTAAGGTTGCAACTGATAAACTTGCAGGCCGAAAGGTCATGTCCTTTCAAATCTGCACCGGTAAGGTCAAGGCCGTTCAGAGCTCGCCCACGTAACGAATCATGCTTCACGCAAATGATTCGCTTTCCCGTTTCCTTGTGCTTGATTTCAAGCATATCCGCTCTCTCCCAACACACTACAGCGTCAAAGCCGATGTAACTTTTTGATGGCGCGAAAAACGAAAATTCAACGCGCCCCAATCCCCTGCATATACAACCTGTTATCCATCAGTTGTGTTTCGTCCGAATCGTTAGAAGCTTGGGAGTTTTCCGGAGATTACTCCCTTAAAACTCACTTTAAGGGTCTTTATCGACCATTTCAATCGAAAACTGTAAAATATGGTGCTTATGATCTCACTAATTCCATTCCTTCAAAAAGATGGATGAACTAGGAATACCAAAGGTTCGGGTCTACAATTTGCATGCGGAATAGCCAGCCATAGATGCCAACATCGGCCTCATCATACAGCCAGCCAACATTCGCTTTTTTGTAATGTTTTGCAGGCAATCAAAGGTTAACCATGGTCTCTTTCCGATCTACTGGCGCGATTACTTCGCGCTTCATCATTCTTTCCGTTTGCGTTTTGTTCTGTGCAGCGGTTTCGAAGTCCGCCCACGCTCAAAAGAAAACCATTCTTTGCTCAACAACCCAGATTGCCGATTTCGCCAGGCAAGTTGTGGGTGATCGCTGCGACGTAAAGTGCGTTCTCTCAGCCGGCGAAGATCCGCACACGTTTGATCCAAGCCCCAATGATTTGAAGGACTGCAAAAATTCGGACCTCTGTTTGCGAAACGGGTGGAACCTTGAAGGAAACTCCTGGATGAAAGGGATGGCCGAAACGAATCGCAAAAAAATTGTGACTTGTATCGATGGTGTCAAAGCAAGAAAACTGCAAGGCGAGCATGGTGTCGAAGAGGGCAAGACCGTTGACGATCCGCACGCCTGGCTCGATCCAGCAAACGCGTTGATCTATGTGAACAATATTCGCGATGCAGTTTGTGAACTGGAACCTCAGTATGCTGATGAATTTCGTATGCGAGCAAAATTGTATAGAGGGCAACTGAAAGAACTTGATCGCTGGATCAAGGAAAGCCTGAGTCGCGTCAAGCAGAACCGGCGAGTGCTCATTACGCACCACGATGCCTTTGGTTATTTCTGTGCGAGGTATGGATTTGTAGCCGAAAGTCCCGTGGGTTGGACGACGGGTGAGCTGACGGAATTGTCTTTGCAGGACCGCCAGGCGATGGTTAAATCCATTCGGGAACGCGGCGTTCCAGCGATCTTTGTCGAGACGTCGACCAATGATGAGCTGCTGACCGGGATTGCCAAAGAAGCCGGAATCAGGATCGGAGAAGAACTTTATTCTGATGCCATGGGGCCAAGGGACTCTGCCGCTGAGACGTATATTGGTATGATGCGTGAGAATGTTTTGCGAATCGTGACGGCCCTGGCAACTGACGAGCCCGCAAAACAATAATGGTCGCTATTGTGACTGGCTTCGTCCTTCAATCCGATCCTCGATGCGCTTACTGTTTACAATCATACTTTGCACACTGATCATTGGTGGCACCTGGGCTTACATCGATTTCGACAATGGAATCCGGTTTGCTGCCAGCGAAGTTGACTATGGAAAGGCGGAAGGCAAAACTACGATCGAAGTTGATCGTACATTCGAGTGCTTTGGCAATGCCGAGTTCGAAGAGCCTGCGATCAAGGTTTCTTTCGGTGGCAAAGTTGTTTTTCTGAACGATGCTGACTCCGTTGCCGCCGACGAGCCGATTGCGTTCGAACTGCTGGATGTCGAAAACGAACTCAACACGCTGACGGTCTTTGCCAACCCGATCTCACCGGATTCTTTTGGCGACGACGGACCGGCACTCAGGGCAATGCTGGCTCGTGTTAAATATGATGGCGTCGTGATTGCGGAAAAACTGTTCCACGCTGACGGTTCTGCCTCTTCGCTGGGAGGAGACATCACGTTCGAAATTCCAGCTTCCAAATCGCACGATGAGCACGATCACGAATGATTCGCTCCGCCCAAAAATCGAATGAAGTCGCGATCAAGGTCGAGGACCTGACCGTTAGCTATGGACCGGTTCCTGCGCTCCTTGATATCTCGGTTGAGATTCCGGCAAGTGAATTGATCGGCGTCATCGGTCCAAATGGATCAGGGAAGTCGACGCTGATCAAATCGATGATGGGATTTGTCAAGCCAGACGTTGGTCAGGTGTTTTTGTTCGGCAAAGAAGTCTCTCAAACCAAAGGGTTGGTCGCCTACGTGCCGCAGCGCGGTAGCGTTGATTGGGATTTTCCGATTACCGTCCGTGAAGTCGCCGCGATGGGACGGTACGCTCACCGTCGCTGGTGGCAGGACCTTTCGCGATCCGATTATGCGGCAGCTGATCATGCGTTGGAGCAGGTGCGGATGGCTGACTTTGCCAAACGGCAGATCGGACAACTTTCTGGCGGACAGCAGCAACGTGTTTTTATGGCACGCGCGCTGGCGCAGGATGCGGAAGTGCTGTTGTTGGACGAACCCTTTGCCGGAGTCGATGCGGCGACCGAAAGAGCCATCCTCGATGTGCTGCAGACAACCAAATCTCAGGGCAAGACCGTTGTGGTCGTGCACCATGATCTTGCCACGGCAGCAGAGTATTTTGATCAACTGATTTTGTTGAAGCAGCGTCTGTTCGGATTCGGGCCTCCGCAAATGGTCCTCAATCCCGAGCTCCTGTGCGACGTCTACGAAGGTAACCTGCGTGTCTTTGCGGAGCTTTCCAAAGAGAAAGGAAAGCCACAGGATGACTGAATTTCTCAATGAGTATGGCTACCTCGTCAAACCACTGGCAACTGGCACGCTGGTTTCGGTCGCCTGTAGTGTTTTGGGCTGCTTCATCATTTTACGGCGGATGTCGTTCCTGGCTGACGCGATCGCGCACTCGATGCTGGCTGGCGTGATTGCGGGTTACTTGATCGTAAAACTGGTGATCGGTGGCGAAGCTGAAACCGGAGCGTTGTTGATCGGCGCGATCATCGCTGGCGTGATCACTGTGGGAATGGTCGGATTCGTGACGCGATTCTCACGGTTAAAAGAGGATACTGCGATCGGGATCATGTACACCGGCATCTTTGCTGTTGGCTCATTCATTATCTCGCTCGATGCCTTTGGGCAGCACATCCATATCGATATCTATCACTACATCATTGGCTCGATCGTTTCTGCCAACGCAGCCAAACTTTGGCTCGCTGCGATTGTTGCGGCAATCGTGCTTTCAGTCGTCATTCTGTTCTATCGTCCACTTCAGTTGACCAGTTTCGACCCGGTGATGGCTGCGTCGATTGGAATTCCTGTCCTGGCAGTGGACTATATGTTGACGACCTGTACTTCACTGGTCGTGGTGTGTGGCGTTCAGATCGCTGGAGTGATCCTCGTTGTGGCGATGATCATCACGCCAGCGGCAAGCGCCTATCTGCTTTCGGACCGTTTGGATCGGATGCTCTTTCTCTCGGCGGCGCTGGGCGTCACTGGATTCTGGATCGGTTTCTTCGTCGCTGACGCCGTGGGAGCTTCGGCCGGCGCGTCGGTTGTTGTGACGATGACATTGATCTTTTTGACGTGCCTGGTCTTTGCTCCGCGTTACGGTCTGGTTGCGGACTGGATTCGAAAAAGGAACACGGTTCCGCAGGAGATCATGGAAGATGTGCTCGGTGCGGTGCTGCGAAAGAAAAGCAAGTCGATGCCGGTGTCGGAGATTTTTGGCTTCGTCGAGAATCCGAACGTGAAGATCCGTAAAGCAATCCATTCGCTTTCCCGTCAGGGGATGCTGGAACTGGAAGGCGACCAGGTCAGTCTGACCGAGGACGGAGAATTTCATGCCAAACGCCTGATCCGCGCTCACCGCCTCTGGGAAACCTATCTCGACAATACAAGAACGCCCAAGACCGAGATTCACGAGAAAGCCCACGTGCTGGAACACATTTCTGACCCGGCGACCGTTGAGTACCTCGACGACAAACTCGGACACCCACTGACGGACCCTCATGGCAGTGCGATTCCAACGGATGTTGCCAAACGCGAAGGGCCTTTCATGGCCAGTCTGCTACGCGAAGGTCACCAGGTAAAGATCACGCGCATCGACAAACTTGCCAGGGATTTTGGGTTGGCAGAAGGCGACACGGTAACCATGGCGGCACGACGAAACGACGGCAGTACCTGGGTGATGATTGCTCCCAACGGAAAAGAGCTGGAACTAACTCACGATGAAGCCGACGCAATCATCGTTGAGTTCGTTTCAGAATGATGTCGCCAGGCTTCGGTTCCGTCTCAAAACCAAATGCTGAATCGCCAACAGAAGCAACATCAAGGCCGATGGTTCAGGTACTGAGGAAATTCCACTGAGTGCAAACAGCGTTGTTCCCGGATTTGTGTCGACGTAGAAATCTTCAGGAAAAAGCGAATTCAAATCAACGTAGGGTCCGTTGTCGCCAGTGATTTCGGACGGCACCACAAAACCCAACAGGCCGATGTACTCTGTGGTTCCGTCGTACGGAAATTCGCTTAGAGCGTAAGGGTCCACGCTGAGAAACTGCCTGCCATCAGGATCTTCGAGCAACAACAATGGCTTGGAGCCGTTGACCGGTGTCGCATAAGTTCGGAAGTCGGAAGGTTCGCTAACTGCGGTCTCCAAAACTGTGATTGAGCCATTGTCTTCGACGATGCGATAGGACAACTGCCCTGCGTCTTCTTCGCCAATTCGAATCATGTCGTAGATCGCGTCGTCGACCAGACCACGCTCTTCGATCGTTGACTCAATATGATCAACGTCTCCCAACACTACAAAATATCGGCTCTCGAAAAGATCTCCCGGAGCGATATCCACTTCGCGTCGAAACGTACCGACGTTGAAGTCTCTGACCGGGAATCCCAGGATGTCACCGCCGCCGTCACCCCAGCGCCAGGAACTTCTGTTGAGTTGCCAGTCTTCGTCGAGATGCGTTTCACTGTTTCCAAAAACGTACGCCAAGCCACGATCGGTGCCCTGGGTTCCTTCGGTGTAGGCTGCCCACCCGCCGGTGTTCTCAGCAAATTCAACCTGACCTTCGAAGTCACCGAAGTCTTTGATTTCCCGGTCCGTAAAGCCGCCCTCGGGATTGGAAACCAGGATGTTGTCGAACTGCGTCTTTCGAACGCCTCCCCAGGGGAGGTTGTGAAAGTCCACGTGATTGTCGCCAAAGTTGTAAATCGAATGCGTGATCTCGATGACACCATCGCCCAGGTCACGCGTCCGCTGGTAGTTGAGCAGTCCGCCCGGCTGTTGGGGGTTCGAGTTGGTGTCTGCCTGAACGGCAAGTGAAAGCGTTGAGTAGGAGTTCGATTCTGTCGCACCACTGGCCAATAGTGGAGCAAACGTCGGCCGCGTTACGTTGTTGCCATCGGTGTAGTAACCTGACTGATGGTAGAACGCCGCCTGGCCACCACTGTCTCTGAGGCTGGTGTCGACCGAGATCGACTGGAATACTTCATCGACAAAAGGTCGGCCGAGCGATTGGGGTGGAACGATCTCGCCGACTTCGCTGCGGATAGAATAGATCTGACCCGCCTGCCCAACGCGAATCTCCCAATCACGATTGGCGACGCCGCCCGTTTGCTGGTGCTTGAGGGCTGCGTGATAAACATCGTTTTCATTCACGCCAAAACCCCAGCGGGAACCCGACAGGTCCGTCTCGTTGGTGGTCGTGAAAGAAAAGTCTCCCGCGCTGTCGGTGTTGCTTTGCGAAAAAATTGACAACAGCGCGTTGTCATCAAACGCGTTCGCAGAACCGCAGCAGCACGTCAAAATCCAGATCGTTGCCGATAGCGTAATTGAGAAGACATAAAGTCGTTTCGAGTTTTGCGACGGCGAGTGCAATGAACGTACCTGTGAATGTATGACGAATAAGCGACCCTTTTGAATATCGACAGATTCGCATCGGATCACCAGCAAACAGGAAATTCATGCTTTCACGAGACATTTAGCAGTCAACGGTAGATGAGCCTCAAAGCGCTGCGCCGGCATTTCTATTGAGCTAATGTTCCAACCTCACGCTTGAATGAACAGCACGCTTGGGGTTTGAGAATAGATGAACAACAAGGGCGCAGCCTGCAGCGCGCATGGACGCCGCCTATGACAGGCTCGGCGGCGGGATTCCGTCGGTCGCGGAGAGCATGGAAGCCCGGAGTGACCGATGCGAGGTACGAGCTCGGGTGGTAGCGACTTTAGGCAACACCCACATGCGGGCACGTTGAGACACAAGTAAAAGGCGTCCCACTTTACGGGATAAAGGGCCATGAAGAGATTGGATCTCTGCACGATAAACCATGCTCAAGCAGTTCCCGCAAAGAGTTAGCAACAATGCCGAATCTCAGATCAATGTGTTCAGCGAGCAAAATTTGACCCTGTATTCCTTGGCTAGGTGGATCCGTGTCGATCATCAGCACACGGCCATCATACCCCCAGCTAATCGGCATCCATTCTTTTCTCCAGAGCTTTCCTTGTTTCACACGCTTGCAGTCCTGCCAAACAGATGCGTCATCCCCAAAGGAATGAACAAGTTGATCCTCATGAAACTGAAATTGTTCGACCAAAGCTTCAGTTGATAGCCAATAGTCACCGCCAAGAATGCCTTGGGGGTTGTCAAGCTGAGGCTCGCCATTTGCATGCAGGAGCGCCAAGACCAACTGATCAGGTATCGCATATGGGATTGATCGCTCAAGCGCCGCCAACTCCGTTTTAGAAGCTGGTGGGTTGAGCTTGTATCCCGAATCTCCATCTTCGTCGACAAGTTTTTCGACCTTGGATGAAAGTAAGGAATAGAATTCTTCGTCTGACATTTCTGTTGGGCTTTTGGAACTAGTGCTTCAAGAACGAGTTCTTGAAGCTCGAGGCCTGTTTGTTTTCCAGCTTCGCATTGGGCTCAAGCGCTGAGAAGTTTGCTGCAGTAGGTCCACGCGAAAGGGTGAGCGAAGTTGCTGTTGTAGTATTCAATATACCTCAGGATCGATTGTTCAAGTTCCTCAAGGCTGGGGAAGCTCATCCAACGTGTAACTTTGGATCTGAGTATTCCGAACCAGATTTCGATCTGATTCAGCCATGAACAATGGCGAGGAGTGTAAAAGGTTCTTCGTGAAACTTGGTGGTTGAGATCTGGCTTGAGATTGAGCTTTCCGCAGTAGAATAGGATTCTTGTTCTGTAGTTTTGGAAATCTCTGAATCCTCTGGCAGCAGACTTGATTGACTGAATCCTTGAGTTGAACCCTTCGCTCGTCGCATTGGTGATGCGATACCGAAAGTAGCTGAGGATCTCTGGCAGGTGGCGTTGCAACATTTTTGCGACTTTGATCATCGGCTTGATGCGAGCCAAATTGCTGCGCGATTTTAATGGGAGTCGGATTGTTCATGGCAAAACGTCGCAAACGTTAGTTTCCGTTACCGAAAACGACTGTTGAAAGGTGAGCAACTTCCTGGTTGTTCGCCTTTTTTAATTGTTGTCCCGGGGACCAGGTATCGTCATCTTTGCGATGATGCCGCACGAACTATGAGCGGCAAGGCGCATGGCGATAGCCGCCGGTAGATCACGCAACGAACCGCCGCTTAGCGACTGGCCGCTCATCTTTGCCACACAATACCTGGTCTGGGGCAGTTCGATCTGCAGTTTCCTAAGAGGCCAACTCTTGCCACAGCCATGCGCTGGAGCGAATGCCTTTGAAGAAATCATCCAGCGAAAACTTTTCGTTGGGACTATGCGGGTTGTCGTCATCCTGACCCCAGCCAAGCAACATGGTGTCGATGCCCAACAATTCACGAAAGCTCAACACGACGGGGATGCTTCCGCCGCTGCGTATGAACACCGGACGCGTTCCGAATCCTTTTTCAACGGCATTGGCAGCCAGCTTCATGAAAGGATTGTCCAGGGATACAACGACGCCATTGGCACCGTGCATATCAATCAGCTCCATTTCGATTCCCGGTGGGCAATTTTCGGCGAGGATTTTTTCCAGGCCAGCCTTGATCGTTGTCAAACTTTGGCCCGGAACCAAACGGAAACTGAACTTGGCTCCTGCTTCGGCTGGCAGGACCGTCTTGGCGCCTTCTCCCTGATAGCCGCTCCACAGGCCGTTGATGTCGAACGTTGGACGAGCCCAGCGGCGCTCCAGCGTCGAGAATCCTTCTTCGCCAAAAATCTCTGCGACCTCGAGCTTCTTCTTGTACGCTTCGTCATCAAAATTCAGATCAGCGAACTGTTTCTTCTCATCCGCGGTAAGCTCTGCGATTCCATCATAGAAACCGGGAACCTGAATTCGCCCCTTTTCATCGATCAGCGATGCCAACATTGAAGTCACGGCGTTGGCCGGATTGCTAACGGAACCACCGAAGGCACCAGAATGCAAATCGACGTTGGGTCCTTTGAGACGAAGTTCAAAATAGTAGATGCCACGCAAGCCGTAAGTGATCGCTGGTTGACCAGGACCGTACTGCGACGTGTCGCTGATGACTGCGATGTCCGCAGCGAGCTTTTCCTTCACCGGCATGCCAAGCTTTTCGTCGTAGACGCCATCGAGAAGTTCGTTGAGTCCACTGCTGCCAGATTCTTCTTCTCCCTCGATTAGAAATTTGACATTGATCGGCATGGAGCCAACCGTTTTCATCCACGCTTCACAGCTGAAAAGATGCGTCAGCATTTGTCCTTTGTCGTCGGTTGCTCCGCGCGCGTATACGTTGCCGTTTCGTTCGGTTGGTTCAAAGGGTGGCGTGTCCCAGAGGTCCAGCGGATCTGGTGGCTGGACATCGTAGTGGCCGTACACCAAAACGGTAGGTGCACCTTCGACGTGCGGAGACTGCGCAAAGATAATGGGGTGCCCACACGTATCGATCCACTCACTGGAAAACTTGAGCGACTGAAAAAACTCATGAATCCAGGTTGCGGTTTCCCGAACCTGCGAGTCGTAAGCGGAGTCTGTACCAATGCTGGCCAGACGGAGCAGCGAAAACAGGTCTTCCTGGAAACGACTGCGATTGGTGTCCAGCCAGGATTCAATTTGATCCATGAAAATTCCGATAGTAAAAGCGTGGTTGATTTAAAAATGCCGCATTTGCAAGAAAATTTCACAGCTTGCATCTGATGCGTAATGATTAAAATAACATGCTTGGGCAAAGTGTTTAGTGAGCTTTAAAAGATGATTGTCCAATCCTGTCGGGTTTTGCAACATTTCGGCTGGAATTCGGGTTGCCCGGATAGCTCCAAACGAGAAAAATTGAACATCCAATTGAAGAAAGAAGACCGAGGACAGGTAAAACGATGACCGAGCAAGGAAATGCAGAAGTTGCCGAGCCCGTAGTCACGCCCGCTCGCGAAGAAAAACGCGATGTTAAAAAGCAACCTCGCTACAACGTCATTCTGTGGGACGATGACGATCATTCTTACGACTATGTGATCGGCATGATGAGGAAGCTCTTTGGCCATTCGATCGATCGCGGATTCGTCATCGCCCGGCAAGTCGATTCCAGTGGCAAGGCGATCTGTCTGACAACGACAATGGAGCACGCCGAACTGAAGCGTGACCAGATTCATGCATTTGGAAAAGATCGTCAGATTGATCGCTGCAAAGGTTCCATGAAAGCCACGATCGAGCCTGTGCCCAGCGACTGATTCAATCGGCTTGAGGAAAGGTCACAGGTCAGAGGCCTGTGCGATCTTACTTTACTGATTTTTTGGCTTCCCGAAACTTCTTCAACTGCTCCCGATAGTAGTCCCGCATCGGATTGATTTCGATCGCTCTTCCAATGGTCTCGATAGCCAGATCATTGTCACCGTTGACATGATAAAGTTCAGCCAGAGTATCGTAGTGGCCTGCTGTTCCCGGTCGCAGTTCGACAGCTCGTTTTGCGATTTCGATTCCGTTGGCTGCATTGCGTTTGGCACAGGCACATGCCCACGCGTAGTTGTTTCGGTACATTGAACTGTCAGGAAACGATTCCAGGATTTCAAAAAAGTCATTGGAAACTTTTTCGAAAATTTCATTTACAAACTCGTCGTGGTTGGCTTTTTTGAAAGCCGGAAAGTTCTTCTCCACAAAAGACGAATCGGCTGGTGAGTAACTGGAGAGCTTGCGAAACCAGCGCTTTGCGCCTTCTGCATCGCCGGCATCGAGGCTTCCTGCGATGAACTGTGGATGGTCATTTTCACTGCTGTCAAAATAGGGCGAGTCGATATAACGCAGGCGAAGGATCTGCGTACGGACCATCTTCTGATGGGATGAAAGAACGGATTTCGCGTCGCCTTTGGAAATCAGCCACATGTAGTAACAGCTTTCTCCAACTTGCGTGTTCTCAATCGCATCGTGCAAGCGATAAATATCAAACGGCAACGATTGCCAGTCGGTGCCGCTGTAGCCGCTGGTGTAATCCCAGGCATCGTCGGTGTCAAATTTCATTGCAAACAGCAGTCGCATCTGTTTTGCCTTTTTGGCGCTGCCGCCTTTCTTGTAAGCATCCCATGCGCGGGCGAAGTGGACTGGATAATCTTCCGAGAGCGCGGTGGCTTCAAACATCTGGCCTGCCAACAGGAAATTCCCTTCCTTTACCTGCTGTTCGCCTGATTGAGCACCAACACTACTTGTTGCCCTTTTGAACAGTCCCTCTTCTTCCAGGCCCCAGATCGAAAAGAGATGTTTGATCGCGCTGGAATTTGCGGAGAAATCGAATTCTGCAATCTCTTCCCAAAAATCAATTTCTTCATTCGATAAATCGAGTGGTGACTTGATCAGCTGCGCAATCTTTCGATATCGCGCGATAGGGTCCTTGATCTTCTTCCTCAGTTGGCCCTCGAGAAACGCCGCCACTTCATTGTTTTGGCCTCCGATGAGGAAGAGTGAGCGGCTGAAGTCGGTGTTTTTGGATCTTTGGAGTTCGAACTCCACGATCTCCCAGGCCGATTCGTACGCTCCCATCGATTGGAGATCCATTACCGTTTGGCCGCCAAGATACTGGAGTTCGTCAGAAAGTTCAAAGTAGAGCTGGCGATAGAAAATCTCTGCTTCGACATCAAACCCCAGTGTCGAGAGCATGCTTACGACCGAACGATAGAACGAAATCGCAGAGTCACGTTTATCGACGAAGGCATCGCGTTTGTCGCTGTCGTCCTGTTCCGTGAAATATTCGACCCGCTTTTGAAGCGAACGAATGTGACGCATCCGGCTTTTGAAATAGCGCTTTCGTTTTTCGTACGTTTCAAGTTTGAATACTTCAAACAGTTTTTTGAATCGCCTGCTATCGCTCAGCATTTTAAACGTTGCCGCATTTTTCTTGAGCGATGTGTAGTCCAGTGATCGGTCGAAATCGAGCGTGTATCGCAAAAACTGTGCGTGTGTCGAGTTGCCGCTTGGCACTGAATCGCCTCGCCGTTTTTTCTTCTTGGCTTCGTCGGCAATCTTGCCCTCAATCTCCTTGATCGCCGAGCCAAACTCTTCTTCGTTGCCGGCATAGAAATGGACCAGCGCTTTGCGATAGCCGGTCGCTGGATACGCGAGGCCATCATGAACGTCACTCTTTTCTGCCCAGTTTACTTTGCCTTTTTTCGGCTTGACGATCAACGTTGCCAGACGCTTCCAGTTGCCGCTTTCCATTAACACTGAATGAGTGAGATGTCTTCGCTCCTCCCGATCGTAAACCATGTCAGCATATTTAAGCGCCTCGTCCCAACGCTCGGTGAACCTGAGCAGACCAACCAGCGTCAACAACTCAGGCTGCTCAGGCGTTTCGTTTTTCTTCTTTTTCCCCGCTGGCTTCCCGGCAGGATTCTTTTTCTTGTCCTTTGCTTTCTGTTTCTTTTTCTCGATATCGAATAGTCGCAATTTCTCGATTTCGTCTTTGACCTCACCTTCTTTGAGGCGATCAATTTCCATATCGAGTTTGCCTTCGAGCCACAGATTGTAGTGGTAGACGAGACGATTGCTTTGTCGAGTCGAAGGCGCACTGATCCACTCGTTAAACTTTGCGTCGTCACCAAGTCGAAGTGCAATCTCGGCATCACTTGCCGCAACGGATCGGAATTTTGAGAGTGCTTTCCTGTCTGATTCAGAGGGGACCAGTTTGATCAGTTTTTCAGCGATGTCTCTTTGATCGAGATGGCAGAGTTTCTGGATTGCCCGACCCTGAACCAGTATTTCACGGTCCAGAAACCCAACAACACAACGCACAATTTCTGCGTCAGCGTCAGGGGTCAATCCTACCTTGATAAACGTCACCACGTCTTTGGCTCGCATCCGCGATTCACTGTTGACTCCGCCGTCGGCGATTCCCTGCAAAAGTTCGACTGCCGGTTTGCCGATCTGCCAGAGTTTTCGCGAAGCATCCTGTCGTACTTCAAAATCAGGATTTGAGAGTTGTCGAACAAGTTGAATCGCTACTTCACGAGCTTCACCTTCGAGCGGTTTGAAATCCTGAACTGCATCCTGAGTCTGATTGTCATCATTTGACTGAATGGCCAACGCAGCCTGAGCCAAACATGACAGCAGCATGATGGTCGGCAAAAAACACAAGAGTCTCTGTGTAGGGAAGTTCAAGACGGCGCCCCGGTTTAAGGTTTGATTCATTCGGTTTCCCGCAATTGTTCTACAGAGGTGCCACAATGCCAACCTGTAATCGCTGCATACAGGAGCGTCGCCAACACGATAATGATGGCCCCGGCGAAGGATGTGAAAACGGAAATGATTGGCCAGGGGATTTCCATTAGTGTGCCTCCAACGATGCCGCCTGCCGCTGCGAGGGATGCACCAATGAGCCAGTTTTTCCAGCTTGATGGGCTGGTCGAAAAGGAATTGAAAACACTGGGCGAGACGATCGAAAATGCTCCCTGATTTTTCCAGGCGGCGAACAACAGGATACCGGCAAAGAAAAACTGAAAAGCCAGCGAAACCGGCATCAGTCCAAAAAACATGCACGGCAGTGATCCAATGAACATCGAGAACCCAAACAGCAACATGGTGCTGGCAAAGCTGGATCCGTCAGTCACTGAAACGGATTCAACTTTGGTTTCGCCCTGCGCCGTCTCTCGAAAGATCACTCCACCAAGAAAAAACAAAATCGTGTAGCCGATGAAAAAAGGGCCCTGCCCCAACAAAAGTCCCTTGCCCCAATTCCAGAGGTTTTCTGCAAAGGATTCCGGTTCGAATCTGTCCGGCCGAATGCCCTGCCAGATCGCGCCACCGATGGCCATCAGGGAAATCGAAACGATGGCCCAAACCCAGATCCTGGGAGATTTAAGCACGCCCATCGCTTTGTCCAGAATGTCGCCGATGCTGGCTTCATCGAAAGCAAAACGATTTGCTGAGGCCGGAGCCGTGACAGTCCCGGATGACTTTCGCTTGCGTCGTCGCTTGGCGTGAACCCGAACCGGAGCTTCCGACTCGTCTCCATTGTCGACTGCAATGGCCGGAGCCTGCTTTCCCTTTCGCGGCATACGCGGCAGTTGAGTTGTTGCTTGCGAACGACTTTGTAGCTGGTTCAGCTCTGCGGGAGAGGCGTCCAACACTTCGATCATCTCATCCGAATCGTCGTCTTCATCGTCATCACTTGCAGCTGATTCAGGTTCCGTAAGGCCAAACATCGGGCTGACGGCCTTTGCGGCATTAATGGGTTCCATCAGCGGGAGTGGATCGTCGTCTTCCTCGAGATGCTCTTGTGTCAGCTCCGTCATCGAATCATCGGCTGCCAGTGAATCATCCAGAAGGGATATTTTTTGAGCATCGGTAATTTCTGGATCCAGTTCAACGGCCGGCATAAGCGTCAATTCATCGGAATCGTCGTGGTTGGTGTGGGCTTGTTGGGGCACACTTACAGGAGACTCCTCGATGACTTCCAGGTTTGACCCGTCGACGACAGCGGCACGCCTGGTTCGCGGAGCATTTGCGTTCGGTTTCACCCGCAGCATTGAATAGCAGTCGTTGCACTTAACTTCCGTTCCTACCTGTTGATCAGAGACAAGCAGGACGGAATCGCAAACGTGACATTTGATGTGCCAGGAGGAGCCGTCATCGGCTATCGTGGAAATTCCATCGATTTTCAGCGAGCCCGGATGTTCCGGCTCATCGTCTTCGATCGCGCCCGTCAAAATCTGTTCGGTAATGGACAACGCGCTGGGAACAAGAATTCGGTCACCACAATGCGGGCAATGGATTTGGTTACCCGATTTATCTCCCGAAACTGAAACGCGATCGTCGCATTCTGGGCAATCAAAATCGATATTGGGGTCGCTGGACGCCAAACGTGTCTCCTTGTGGACTGAACCAAACTACAGGGTGTAGTCTATATTATACGCTGCAAAGACGCGATTCAGAACATTGTTTCGGCCGTTGCGCCACGATTACAAAGCTGGCGACTATTAACGCTCACACCAAATCAAACACATGAAACTACTTAACGTTGCCGCTGGGGTACTTAACCAGACTCCTATCGACTGGGCCAACAATTTTGCCAACATCGTGGAAGCCATTGAACAGGCTCGCGAAGCAAAAGTGTCGATTCTCTGCTTGCCGGAACTGTGTATTACCGGTTACGGCTGTGAAGATGAATTCCACAGCCCCGGAATTCGAGCGACCGCCGAAAAAGTGATGCTCGAATTACTGCCGCACACTGCAGGCATGGTTGTGTCCTTCGGCGTGCCTCTAATGTACGCCGGTGGCATTTTCAATTGCGCGGCTCTGGCCGTTGATGGAAAACTGATTGGCTTTGTCGCCAAACAACATCTCGCTGGCGACGGAATTCATTACGAACCCCGTTGGTTCAAAGCCTGGCCCGGCGGCATTCATGGCGAAATTGAAATCGACGGACAGGAGTACCCGATTGGCGATCTGATTTTTGAAGTTGGTGGCGTCAGGATCGGTTTCGAAATTTGCGAAGACGCCTGGGTTGGAACGCGGCCGGGTGGAAGTTTGGCAGCGCGCGGCGCAGACATTATCCTTAATCCCAGCGCCAGTCATTTTGCTTTTGGAAAGCATCAGGTTCGCCAGCGATTTGTGCTTGAGGGCAGTCGTGCATTCAACGTCTCCTATGTTTACAGCAACCTCACCGGAAACGAATCGGGGCGAGCCATCTTTGATGGTGACGCGATGATCGCCAGCGGCGGCAATATGCTGGCTTGCGGACAAAGGCTCAGCTTCAAACCAGTTTCGCTGACGACGGCGGTTATCAACGTCGAATCGACTCGCATGGTCCGTGCCCGAACAGGAAGTTTCGAACCGTCGGTCGATGGCGATGAAGCAGACGTGATCGATGTGGATTTCGAGTTCCCTCACTGTAAGCTTGTGCGCACTGAAATTGTGAAATCGGATTGGGAAACAGGAACCGACATCAAAGCCGAAGAGTTCACTCGTGCCGTGTCGTTGGGGTTGTTCGACTATTTGCGAAAGTCATTTTCGCAGGGGTTTGTTGTGTCGCTTAGTGGAGGATGTGATTCGGCCAGCATTGTGGCGCTGATCACCGTGATGCTTCAACTTGCAGAGAAAGAACTGGGGTTCGAGGAAGTGCTGGAGCGACTGAAATGGTCCATTCCCAAAGCAGATGAAAACGACTTGCCCAAAGATGTGTCGGAACTAAACCAACGATTGCTTACCACCGTCTATCAGTCGACTCGAAACAGTGGCGATGTAACCAGGACTGCGGCAAAAGAACTTGCTGAGGCGGTCAACGCGACACATTACGAGTTCGATGTTGATTCTCTGGTTGAGGACTACAAGTCGATGGTCGGCGACGCGATTGGCCAACCGTTGACATGGGAGAATCACGATATTGCATTACAGAACATTCAGGCTCGGGTTCGTTCGCCTGGTGTGTGGATGTTAGCCAATATCAAAAATGCGCTACTGGTTTCAACCAGCAATCGCAGTGAAGCCGCTGTGGGATACGCCACGATGGACGGCGACACCTCGGGTGGCATTAGTCCGATTGCCGGCATCGACAAAGCCTATTTGCGAACGTGGCTTTCCTGGATGGAGACAACGGGACCTGTTGGCGGTGCTCCCATCGCCGAGTTGAAACTGGTCAACGATCAGCAACCGACAGCCGAATTGCGGCCGCCTGGAGATGGCCAGACCGATGAAGGCGACTTGATGCCTTATGAGATTTTGGACGTGATCGAATGCTATGCGATTCGGGACAAACTGGTTCCGCTGGAAGTGTTTGAACATTTGAAGATCGAATTCCCTGACTTTGAGGCGAAGCAACTTGGGTTCTGGACGATCCGTTTTTTCAAGCTGTGGTGCCGCAATCAGTGGAAGCGTGAAAGATACGCACCGTCGTTTCACCTGGACGATAAAAATCTCGATCCAAAAACCTGGTGTCGTTTTCCGATCCTCTCAGGAGGTTTCAAACGGGAAATCCGGGAGCTTGAAACTCATCTGGAATCTTCGTTGGCATGAGTTCGATTCCCTGCATTTTTCTGCCGGGACTTGATGGCGCGGCGGATCTGATGGTTTGCGAATTTGGTGACTTGAGCCCTGATGGCTATTCATTGCTTCCCGTCTCGCTACCCGATGACCCATCGTTGAATTATGACGGCCTGTGTGATCATGTTGGTAACTTTTTGAATCAAGCTGGAGCATGTGAGCCGTTCCAGATTATCGCCGAATCATTTTCAGGGCCGTTGGCGATCCTGCTCGCGCACAGGTATCCCCAACATGTCCGCGGGCTGACTCTTGTCGCGACCTTTGCGGCCTCTCCAGCGCCCTGGTTTGCTCGCTACCTTCCCTGGAACCTGATATTTCGACGGGAGTTGCCAGATTTTGTGGCTCGATATTTTTTTGGCGCCGATCCGAATCTCGCCAAACGACTGCGAGAGTCGATCAGGTTTTCATCCCCAGAAACTTTGCTTCATCGTATTCAGTGCATTTTCAACGTTGATGTCACGGAAGAACTTTCGGAATTGAAATGCCCGATTGACTACATCCGTCCGATTCATGATCGCCTTGTTCAAAAGCAATCACTCTCTACAATCGTCGCTTCCAACCCGAACGTGAACGTTCACGAAATAGCCGGTACTCATTTGATTATTCAGACGCAACCTCAGCAAGTTTGGGATTGCATACGCAATGCAGAAGATATTCATTGAAAAACCATACCGGTTCGTGCAACCATTGATGTGGGACTGGTTGGCCAAACTGATGAATAATCGATTGGTACACATTCCCCTGCTGCGTTTTTCAGAATCGATCGTCTCAGTGGAAAGTCGTGGTGTCGAGCGGCTGAAAAACAGCATCGATGCCGGTCACGCGATTATGTTGATTCCCAATCATCCGCGTACTTCAGATCCGGTCGTGTTGTATGATGTGATGCGACGCGTCGGCAAGCCAATGTTTGCGATGGCCAGTTGGCACCTGTTCAACCACGGTTGGCACAACAGAGCGATAATCAGGCTCTATGGGGGATACTCGGTCAACCGTGAAGGCCTGGATAAATCATCCGTCAGTTTTTCGGTCAAAGCCCTGCAAGACAATGTAAGGCCTTTGCTGATGTTTCCCGAAGGAGCCACCAGTCGCACCAACGATACGTTGATGCCGTTTCTCGATGGGCCAACCTTCATTGCCCGAACCGCAGCACGACGACGAAGCAAGCTTGGATTGAAAACCGTCATCCATCCGATCGCGATTCGATATATGTTCGATGGCGATTTCAAAACCGAACTGAATCGACTTCTCGATCCGGTAGACGAAATGTTTGGCGGCGAATCGACACGCAACCTCGATGCGGTTCCGCGCGTTCGATTGGCGCTCAGCAAGCTGGTGGCTCGCAAGGCAGCCAGGTTTGATGTCGAACTCAATCCTGAACTCGGCGCGTTCGAGCAACGTCAAGCCGTGCTTCAGTCCGTTATGAATGCAGCAGAGATGCGATGTTTCGGAGCAAGTTCCAGCGAGAGTATCAGCGACCGAATTCGCAACGTCAGGACCAGTGCCTTCCCTGAAATTTTGAATAACAAAGATCTCTCTGAAGCAGATCGCCAGATCAGGTGGCTTGATTTGGAGCGAACCTATCTGGCATGGCAGATGGCCAGCTATCCGGAGGGCTATCTCGACGGAAATCCGTCAATCGAGCGAATTCTTGACATCGCGGCAAAGGTCAATGAAGACCTGACTGATGTGCCTCGTCGCAGCGGCCGACAACGGGTTGTTGTTGAAGTTTGCGATCCGATCGAGGTTCCTGCCTCCAAACATCGCGGTGACAAAGCCGATCCGCTGGTTGCCCAAATCGAAGAACAGCTCAAGGAACGACTTGAAAAACTGGAAAACGAATTGTGTCCGGCGCGAAAATAACACCGAAGGTGGTAAAAGACACAATCGAAAAAATTGCTGCACCGATACGCGACAACCCTCTTTGACGGTATGTTGGTTCTTCATCTTCGCCACTATCCAGTTTGAAAAAGTCGAGCCAACAATATGCCTACAGACATTGAAATTGCCCGCAAGGTTACTCTTAAGCCAATCACTGAAATCGCCGACCAGTTGGGCGTTTCGGCGGACCACCTGGAATGCTACGGGAAGTACAAGGCTAAACTTCCTTTGACGCTGCAGGATTCGTCAAAGATCGAAGCCTCGAATTTGATTCTCGTTTCAGCGATCTCGCCAACACCAGCCGGCGAAGGCAAGACAACGATGTCGATTGGATTGACGCAGGGCATGAACCGCATTGGAAAGCAGACCACGGTGGTCCTGCGAGAACCATCGCTTGGCCCCGTGTTCGGCATCAAGGGAGGAGCCACTGGCGGCGGTCATTCACAGGTCCTGCCGATGGAAGATATCAATCTACATTTTACGGGTGACTTTGCGGCTGTCGAAAAAGCGCACAACCTGTTGGCCGCATTGATTGACAATAATCTTCACGACCGCAAACGATCGCTGAACATCGATGCAAGGACCGTCGTATGGAAACGGGTTTTTGATGTCAACGATCGAGCGCTTCGTAAAGTTACCGTTGGGCTTGGCGGCACAACCGGTGGCATTCCGCGAGAGACGGGATTCGACATCACTGCCGCGTCGGAGATCATGGCAATTCTCTGCCTGTCCAACGATCTGTCAGATTTGAAGAATCGACTCGGTGACATTTTCGTTGGCATGACGCGCGATCGAAAGCCAATTTTTGCTCGTGACCTCAAAGCTCAGGGTGCGATGGCGGCGTTACTGAAAGATGCCGTCAAACCCAACCTTGTACAGACCATCGAAGGCACGCCGGCGATTATCCACGGCGGGCCGTTTGCGAACATTGCCCAGGGTACCAATACCGTGATTGCGACCCGGATGGGAATGTCGCTTTCGGATTACGTCGTCACCGAAGCAGGTTTCGGAAGCGATCTGGGCGCGGAAAAGTTCTTCGACATCAAGTGTGCTTCAGCGGGACTGAAACCGAAGGCCATGGTTCTGGTTGCCACGATTCGCGCCTTGAAATATCACGGCGGCGCGGATCTGAAGGAGCTGACGACTCCGGATCCAGAGGCGCTGCGCAAAGGGTTGGTCAATCTTGAGAAGCATCTTGAGAACACACGCCTTTACAGTCTCGATGCGGTTGTTGCGATCAATCGTTTTGTTTCCGACAGTGATGAAGAGCTGGAGATCGTCCGCAAGCGATGCGAAGAGTTGGGCTTCAAAGCCATCGTCTCCAACGTGTGGGGAGAAGGTGGTGCGGGAGCAGAAGACCTTGCCAAAGCAGTCGTCGAAACGATTGAATCGACTGACAAGAAGTTTGCGCCGCTGTACGATTGGAATCAGCCGATTGAAGCAAAGATCGAAACTGTCTGCACGAAAGTTTACGGTGCTAGTGGCGTTGAATACACGGCTCAGGCAAAGAAAGACCTTCGCAAGATCAAGAAACTTGGTTTCGAGAATTTCCCTGTTTGTATCGCGAAGACGCAAAAGTCACTTTCTGATGACGCGAAAAAAATCGGCAGACCGACTGACTTTGAGATCACGGTTCGCGAAATTGAAATCGCTGCCGGTGCTGGATTCGTCGTGCCGATCACGGGCGAGATGATGCGGATGCCAGGCTTGCCGTCGGTTCCCTCTTCGGAGCATATCGACATTTCTGATGATGGCGAAATTTCAGGTCTGTTTTAAACTGGGTCGAGCCAGAGATTGCCAATCATGACATGACGCGCACAGGAAGTTGCCAATGGGTGCAATTTCCTGGCGCGTTAGGTTGGTGTTTGCCATTTCTGAAAGTCCACAACCTCCTGTGACTTCCGTTCGCAAGACTGATTGAGCCATCCTATTCTTCAGCGGCGTCTACATCTTTGTTGACCAATGGCAAACCGGCCAACTGCTGCAGCTCGAATATGAGCCGGCGCTCAGTGCGGCGATTGGACAAGCCACGAACCAGCTTGAGTTTCGTCCCATCTGTTAACCTGGCGGTGACACAATTCCGCTGCTTCAAATTGTTGCCACTGCTGGAGAACATCGATTTCTTCAAACCAATATCCTTGATGTTGTCAGCCGAAAATTCTCGACCGGCACCCCGAAAGCCATACCAGCCCGACTTGAGCCGCCATCTTTTGCCATCGATGTTTAGCTCGCTGCTGCTGAGTAAAACGCCAACGGCACACAAAATTACAACTACGCCAGCGAAACTGAAAATAGCTCCAAACAGATACTGGTCCAATCCATTGCCTTGCCACCAAAACGCAATCCCTACCGCTGCAAACAGGGCTCCAGCAAGCACCGCAACAACAGCAGATCCAATATGCCTCATAGGTGGACATGAGATTCGCAACTCACTTTTGGATGGCATTTCTGCAATCAGATTTTCGCGGGCGAGTTGTTGCGACAGAGATTCTTTCAACTCAAACTCGGTCAATCTTTCATGCGTTGCCTGAATGCCAGTTTGCGAGTCAGCGGTGACAAACACAGGCACTTCAAACTCCGCTTTGTAATCCGGCCCAAAAACTTTGGCTTCCACAGTCAGCTTCCACGTGACCGGATCATCGTTTTCGGAATCGGTTGGTTTTGCACTGCTGGGAATGATGAAACGTATTGGCACTCCATGCTGACCACCTTTGTCGCTCAGTGTTTGTTCAATCCAACGAGTGTCTTCCCACAAGGCAACAGAACTTGTTTCAGTTTCACTGCCGCGCTGGCGGGTCTGTTGTTCAACGCATGTCAATACAACCTGGTAGGCTCCCTTGGGTCGGAGATTCTCAGGCACGACCACTACTCCCGATAACTCCCCGCCGACAACGCCTGGTTTGGTAGCCAGTCGTAAAGTTGATTTGCCAAACCGGAAAATGCGCGTTGCTTCGTAAATAAAGCCGCCAAGCATGAACAGGCCAATCAAAGGGAACGCAAAAATCAACACGGTGCACCAAGCCGGTACATCTTCTTTGTACAAGAACAAGATCGAAATCGGAAATGCCAGCGAGTTCCAAAACATGGTGAATACGCCGATAACGATCAACGGTTGCCAGCGCATGGAAGCAACTTCTCCCGCAGCCCAATCTTCACGCACTTTCCATGGCTCGTCTGGAAACTGTTTCAACCTTGCGGCGCGTTTTTGGTCGTGCCGATAGAAGACGATCGCACCAATCACAATCCCGAATCCCGCCAAACCAAAACAAAGAATAAACGGGAAATGAAAAACAACCAGTTCAGGACGAAGACTCCGATCCAGCAGCGAGTTGGCAGGATCGCTCGGGTTGACGTAGCAGGTTACAGGTTGATTGGCGTTAAAACTTGTTTTGAGCTTTCTGTAAAACTCCCAGTGGTATTCGCCGATGTTATCAGATCCAGTGTCCAGGCCGATCCGATCGTTGGTGTAACGCTGGCCTTCGTAAACGTATTGATAGCTTCCAACAATTTTTTGCGTTCCATCCCATTGTTCAAGCCCAAGGTGAGTGATCGTGGCTGGTGTGTCGATCCAATTGCTGGCCGCTGAGGCAAGTAAAAGCATCGACAACAACCGCCATGCCATGAACACGCTGACCGCAGCAAATGGCAACCCAAAGAGAATCCCGCAACCGACACCGGTGAATCCAGATTTGCTGCTCTTTTGGTTGCTCTTTTTTTGGACCATGATTGAACTTAACAGAGCAACCATCGATTCTCAAATCTGATATGCGCCAAACTGGCCTGGCAGGTTAACTATTTCAAGAAAACGCAGTTCGACGCAGAAAGTTCACTTCAACGGAGGATTTTTACTGTGGCTACGATTGAGACTTCAGTTCAAGAACCGCGCTTCGACCTTGCTTCTCTTCAGCAACGAATGGGACGCGTTAATCATCAACCGGTCAGCGTCCGCTCCTACACAAACAAGCGACTTACCGTTAACTTTCGCGCTCCGCTGGAGCATGTTGGTCGCTTGTTGCCGCCTGGCATTGAACCTGACGAGATTCCAGGAACGGGACTGGGGATGTTCGGAATGTGTGCCTGCGATTTCTGGGTTACCCGTTTCGGTTGGGTTCCCGTACCAAAGATTCAAAACAACGACATGCTCTTGCGGGTCAGTGCCTGAATCCTGAAGAATGGTGTTCAACGACGAGCCTTCTACACGATTGCGTCGAACTCTTCCTCGCCACTGCTTGGATTCCTCGGTACGCGATTCTCTCATTTCCGAAAACGTGTTTCGACCTTCTCGCGAGTCGACGATGGTGACACTTATTATTTGAAATGCATGGATGATGATCCACTGGCACGCGGTGAGTTAACGGCTCAAATCAATTCAGTTTCCAAAACACGTCCGGATTCAACGATCTTCGCGGACATTACTGCTGCCACTGATTTCCTGTTCAATCTGGACGGCAGTTGCGGATACAGTTTCGAGCGAAAAAAACTGTCGTTTCAAAAGATCGATTACCCGGAATGGAACATGTATTTTTGCAACGATGCCTCCTACGAATTTCCGTTGCTGAATCACCTGATCGATTCGCTTCAGATTTCGGCTACCCGGGATTGCATTCTATTCATGGAAAACACACCGCAAACATGGTGTTCTTCGTGGCTTTACACCAATCCCGAAGTGTAACTCGCTGAGGGGTTCTGTCGTTTCGCCAACAGATATTGCGTGGCCTGTTCCAGCGTGCTCATGAAATTGGTGGAGGTGTCGAAATACTTCACGTCATGTTTCGCACACTGGACTTTCACCTTGCGGCTGTATTGCACCATGTTCTCGATATGACGATGGTTGACTTCATCGGGCTCATTCAGTAGCCAATCGCTTTCAAAGACGCGGTCCAGTCGAGCGACAGATATGGGATTCCTGTCTGCTTCAGGATTTCTTTCGCGATCATTGTCTTGCCGGATCGCGACGTTCCGCTGACCAAATAAAGCATGGATATTCCCGCCGTGTGGCTCAGAACCCTTCAACGCAAACGTTTCATGTAAGCAGTCAGGACGTTTCCGTCTGGCCCGCTTTTACAAATCGATAGCCTGCATCGCGAATCGTCAAAAAGTAAATCGGGTTGGCGGGATCAGGTTCAAACGCTTTTCGAAGGTGGCGCAAAACCTGATCGGGAGCCCGTGTGTTGACGTGTCCGGGAAGCTCCCAGACTTCCTCAAGGATGTCACTGCGAGGAATGACCTCGCCTTCGTGTTCGAAGAAATACTTCAGCAATTTGAGTTGTAACTGAGTCAGCCGAATTGCCTCCCCGTTGCAATGCGCTTCATGCGTTTTGAAATTGATCTTCGCGGCACCGAACTCGAAGTCTGTCATCTCCGGTTTTGCAATTTCGACCTGGCGATGCTGAGCCAACAAATTCTTGATGCGACTAAGAAGTTCTTCCAGTTCGAAAGGCTTGACCAGGTACTGATTCGCCCCAACGTCAAACCCTCGAGTCCTGTCTTCCGAAAGCGTGCGAGCACTCAACATGAGCACTGGCATGAATTCTCCTGACGCGCGAAGCTGTTCGCAGACTTCATAGCCGCTCATGCCTGGCATCATGATGTCCAACACGATCAGATCAACTTTCTGCTGTGCGGATTCGAGCAAGCTCAGAGCCTCCGGCCCATTTCCAGCAGTCGACACGCTAAAGCCTTCTGCCTCGAGATTGAATTTGATTCCAATCGCCAGATGCTCTTCGTCATCGACAACCAGAATATGTGGGCTTTCGCTCATACTTTATGCAGTCGCAGGGTTCTGTTCTTTGGTCACGGAACTATTACTCACGGGACGATAGGCTCCCGGTAGTTTTACTTCGAAAACCGTTCCCGAATCTTCGTGAGTATTATCTGAAATTTTGATTTTTCCTCGCGCTCGCTTCAGGAGCGTATTGACGATGTGCAAGCCCAGGCCCGTTCCCGGTTTTTCACGCTGTAATTCGTCGCCCAATCGGACAAACCGCGCGTAAACTTTTGACCGCAGATCCTGGGGAATGCCCGGCCCGTTATCAGCAATGGTAACGACGCCAAAGTTGTTGCTCACAAGCAACTTTACACGAACGACTGGAGGGCTGCCGGCATACTTTACGGCATTGTCGATCAGGTTCCGAAAGATCATCACCAGGTCGATTCTCTCACCACGAATTTCGCAAGGTTCCAGTTCCAGGTGAATCGATTCCTCCGGGATTCGGTACCTTGCCATGACCAGTTTCGCACATTGTTGCAGCAGTTTGGCCAGGTCGATGGCTTCGAGAATTTGAACTTTGTCGTTCTGTGCCGTGTAGCCCGCGTCGAGCACATGATTGATTAGTGAGTCAAGTCGCTCGACATCGTCCATCATGAAGTCAAGAAACTTGCGACGCTCTTCTTCACTGACTTCTCGCATGTTCAGCGTCTGCAGGTAGAGTTTCAGCGACGCGATTGGCGATTTCAATTCGTGTGTCACGCTGTCGATAAAGTTTGATTGTCGCCGCGTGAGATTGACTGCTTTAATGGACAACGTCAGATAGATGGCACAGCCGACCAACACGCCAGCAAACAGTACGGATCCGACAGAAAGCAGCCCCCAATAGATGCCCGGTTCATTCGAACTCAGCGCGGCAAGCAGCGCCAGCAAAATCCAGCCGACCAACAACGCGATCGTCACGACGATCATGATGACGCCGAGAGTAATTGGAAACTTTAATGACTTGCGTTCGAACATGCATTCATAATAACACGAGTTCACGCTTCGATGCGTGTCCAACGCGTTGTTCCCCTAAAGCCGCCTTAGAGCTTCGATTGGATCGAGCATTGCCGCACGTCGGGCCGGGTAGATGCCGAAAATCAATCCGGTACTCATCGCCACCAGCACCGCAATCAACGGCCCCCACCAGGTCAGAACTGTCTCCCTGCCGGTAATCAGGCTGATCAAAGGAGGCGCACTGAGCCCAACAGCGGCCCCCAGCAGAGCGCCAGAAGTTGCCAGAACCGTTGTTTCCACCAGAAACTGCATCGTGATATCGCCCTTGGTCGCGCCGAGCGCACGGCGGATTCCGATTTCACCAGTCCGCTCACTCACAGTGGCCAACATGATGTTCATGATTCCGATGCCTCCCACCAGCAAACTGATCGCGGCGATACTGCCCAGGACAAAATTCATAATCCGTTGCTGGGCTTTGGCTTGTTCAAGCAGGTCCAGCGGAATCGTGACCTGGTAGTCTTCCTTTTCGTGAGTGCTGGCCAGCAAACTGGTCACGGCGCTGGCAGTCGCCTTTACCAACTCCGGCTCGGCAACTTCCAGAGTGAGTTGACTGAGTTCCAGTCGCTCATAGGATTCGGTGCCCTGTTGCTCATAGACCAGCAGTTCTCCCATGCGATTTCGATCCGTCGTCAACGGGATGTAGACATCACGATTGTAGTCCTGCGCTGAAAGACTTGAGCCGACACCTGCAGAGGAAAGCTTTTCCTCCGTGACGCCGATGACACGAAACATCTGCTTGTCCGCAATCTGAACTGTCTTTCCAATCGGAGAATCGTAGACAAAGAGCTTCTCTGCGACTTCGGCTCCCAGCACACAAACGTTGGATTGTGAGTTCAAATCGTTGACGTCGATAAACCGTCCGATCATCATTTTCAGATTGTTGGCTTTTTCGTACTCTGGCTCGATTCCAACAAGCCTCGATTCCAGGGCCCGGTCAAGGTATCTGGCTTCATAGCGAAATTCGCGAAGCGGTGAAATTCGGTTGATCTTCGACAGAGTCTCCCTGAGTCGTCGCATGTCGAGGTACGTCAAACCGTAGGCGTAGACGCCGGTCTTGTCTTTTGCAACCTCATCGCCTGTCGGTTTTACACTTCGAACGATGACGTTGCGGATTCCCAGAGCGGCAATGTTCCGTTGTGCTTCCTGGCCAGCGCCCTCGGCGACTGCCAACATGATGACCACCGACGCGACGCCAACGACAAGGCCAAGAATCGTCAACAGCGACCTGAGTTTGTGCAACATCAACGAACGCAATGACATGCGTATCAGAGCAATCAGTTTTGTTGGATTGGTGAGCATTCGTTCTCAGCTGCGTTCACGACTGACGTTTCGCCAAAACAATATCCGTGTTGATTAACGAGGAGTGAATTTTTGAAAGTGGATAGGCTTACTGGCATGTGGAGATGCCGATCACAGGCTAGCCAGAGGCGATACCATCTCCGTCACAGATTGCGCAAAATTCGCCTGGATACCCAAGCCGCGAACGATTTAACATAGACGTTTCCGCCCTTGCTATACCATTTGGCAATCCGAAACGTCCAGCTCATTGCCACCATCAAGGCCAATGGCATCAGCATGGTGATTACCACAAAAGGTCCGATCTCCTCTGATTTTCCATTGGCAGCTCGGGAAAGGTAACCCAGGCTAACCGCCCCGGCCGCGAAGACCGTTGTGATGACAAAGATCGAACGAATCGTAAACGTCGTCGATCGTGGTGGTGACGAATTGGGACCGGTGGACATGCGATGTGTTCGAGTTTGGAACAGGCTTGTAGCTGGGGCGTTTGGTCACGGTGATTCATGCGACCTGCGGCGAGACGCTGGGCTCAATTACCTTGTGATCGACAAAAGTCCAGTTTATCAGAAATTCGCTTACTCGTTAGCGACTTTTCGCATGATGTGATCGATCTTGAGCGATCCCGTTGCATCGGAACTCCTCAAGCCCGCTTCCACGTAGCGTTTCGTTTGACCGTTAATTTTGAAACGGTCGCCTTTCTGTAGGATGGGGCGACTTTCCCGCATCTCGCCAAACTCATGACTGGCGCCGGCAATCTGGCAGGGAAACCAGTGGCCCTTCCCAGTTTCGTCTTCCAGGTAAAACTCCGGATAGGTGTGTCCCGGAACCCAAACGGCACGAGCAGGCACTCCCTGTGAACGGCAAATGGCGATGAACAGTGACGAAAGCTCTTCGCAGTCGCCGTGGCCATTGTCGAGTGCTTCAACGCAAGTATGGATTTGCGTATCGAACTTGTACTCAATATTTTCACGAATCCAACTGTAGACGGCTTCAACCTGATCCCAGGCCGGTTCGTCCTTGTTATCTTCAAAAACCTTTTTGCCAATCTCGCGAATCCGTTTCTCTCTGGATTCAATGTACGGGCTGGGTTTGAGATAGGCTTTCAGTTTGCCGGTCAGCTTCTTTGCGAACTCGAATTGATTCGTGTCATCGGGAGCAATTGTGTTGCTTCGTCGAACGCGATATCTCAAAATTGCTTCGGCGTAATCTCCGTTGTTCATTCGCGGCACCACGAAAGACATGATGCTGGCGGTCTTGCCCAGTTTCTTGACACGCAACTTGGTGACATTGTTGGACCTGGTTTCCTCGTAGGGTTCGATTTCCTGCTCAGGCCAGGCAATCGGAATGGGAGCATTAACAACGATGTTCTTGGCATAGCCGCCAGAACACTTGATGTTGAGCCCGAACTCATATTCTTCGACGTCTGCTTCGTCGTACTGTTGAACGTAAGGTTGGGCTTCCTTCTGTGGTGCAGGCGCGGATTTCGTGTCATCCTGAGCGACCAGCGAAGAAGCGCTCAACGCAAGCAACATTGAGACCAGAATTTTAAGATAAACGAATCGCATGGTCGCCCCTATTTTACCGACAATGGTTCACGGACAAACTGAACCGCTTTCGGACGAGTGCCCTTTACGGTCGCTTTTGCCGGCACGAATCTGAGTTTTTTCTTTTCGCCCTTCACCCGATAATTGTCGCCCTTTTGCAGCACGACTCTTGGTTCACCAATCGAGCCAAATTCACGAATTCCCGAAATGTTGCAGGGAAACCAGTGACCTTTCCCCTTGTCATCGATCAGATAAAACTCAGCGTACTGAGAACCGTCCACATATACGACGCGAGCGGGAACTTTGTTGATGCGACACATCGCCACGAAGAGCCCAACACGATCTTCAACGTTTCCGAACTTGTCGGAGAACGTGTCACTACTACCTTTGGCATCACCAGCCCGCTCTTCAATGTTGTCACGGACCCAATCAAAAAGTGCTTCAATTTTTGTCCAGTCAGATTGAACATTGGCAAACAGAGCTTTGGCCTGTTTCTTCACTTTCGTGTCGCGAAGGTTGATTCCCGGACTATCGCTGAAGTACGACTTGATATCGCGAGTTCGCTTTTTAGGAATGCGGAATATGGAAGTGTTGGCGGGAGCAATTATTTGCGAAGTCGAAACCTGAAACGTCACCAGTCCAATCAGCCTTTCGCCAGCAGCAACTCCTGTGATGCGAAACTTCAAAAAACGAATGTTGCCAAGATTCTCCCAGGTAACGTCAGCGATTGCCGTAGGAAGCTCTTCCAAAAATACCGACACCGTTTGTTCAGGCCATTGCACAGGAACGGGGATCCGGCAGTAGACGTCGCGCACCTGTGTCGACCCTGCAACCAAAACGACTCCAACACGCCAGTTTGTGACTGACGGTTCGCCGAAAGTGATCCCGCCTTCGATGACCTCTGTCTCTTTGGTTTCGATTTTGACTCGACCCAAAGTATTTGATGATTTGGCAGGTGGCTTCTTTGCCGTCTTCTTGACTTCAGGTGGCTTGGGGGCGGCCGGAGGAGCTGGTTCAGCGTTCGCTTTGGTTTCTGGTTTAACGGCCTTTTTGGCCGGCTCAGGAGGTTTGGTTTTTGTGTCCGAACCGATCGATCGCGTGGTCGAACTGACTCCGCCTTTCTTGACTCCTGGCGGTCTGAAGAAATCTTTCAGGTCGCCCGAGGGAACCCGGTCCGGTTCCTGAGCGTGCGCCAGTGACGCAACGGAGATCATTACAAACAGAACGACAGCAGACACAGACTGCAGTATCAATTTGGTCAGCATGAAATCCTCAACGAAGATGAAACCACAAAGTATCAACTTCGTAATTCTAGGCTGGCATCTGGCATGTCGTGTCGAAAAACAAGAAATTTCGGCCTGCGTTGGCTTTTTGGATTGGAGCAATACAAAAACAGGCAGCGAAAATTCGCTGCCTGCCCGGTGAAATTCGAAATCAGGATGGTTCGAATACCACATTTTCGCGGTTCGAGACGCGATATTTGTAGATGTTAGTTTGATCCAAAAGGTGGCTCTGAAAGACCACCGTCAATTGGCCCAAATGCACTTGGAGTGCCAAGGATCGAGCCGGGATCGATTCGAGTTTGGCTACCGCCGCTGATCACAGGCTGCTCCAGGGGTTGGCCCAGAGGTAGAGGCTGTGCCAGTGGTTGACCCAGCGAAACACCGTTGTCGCCTGGAAAGAACGACGTTGAAGGCTGCGTGATTACTGGCTGTGAAAACGAGTTTCCAAATGGAACATTGGAAGGGTTCGCAAACGGATCGCTTGGAATGAATCCAGGCGAAACCTGTCCGGCTGCTGAATTGCAACTGTCACACGCGTCACCGCGGAGAAACTGTCGGATCGGGCCGTCTGAAAACAGACTGCTTCCACCACCAAAGGTTGGAATGTTGCTGCCGAAAGTCGAACTGCTGTTGCAGCCATTGTTGCAACTGCTTCCAAAAATTCCGCCTCCGAGAATGCCGTTGGCACATCCGGTGAATGTGAGCATGGCAAGGCAGGCTGCCATCGTTACCAGTCTCTTCATTGTTTCGCCTTCTTATTGAGTGAGGAATGTTGGGAGTGCTTGAACTTGAACAGTTTCGTTGTGCCTAACAGCTGTGACGAAAATGATTCACAAGCAAACCTTGAATGCGGCGGGATGTTGGGGCCTGAAAACATACACGCTTAATAGTTGGGTGCAAGAAAATGTGTGTAGAATTTTCAAAATGCCCAGGCACCTGCCGATAGAAGTTAGTGGAAGTATGTTCCTGTTTCCTGCAGTGAAATCTCTCACCATTGGAGAGCCTGTTAAACTCTGCGGCTTGTGACGACTATCCACTTACTACTCGCTCACACCTTTGACCTGCAAACACCATGACGGAACGCTTCCAACTGTTATGCATCTGTTTTGCAATTTCGATTGCCAACCTTTTCGTCGCGCCCGTTGCAGCGCAGGAAAACGAAGTGCCTGTGCAAAAAGTTTCTGCGCAAAATACCTTCGTCGACGTTTTGACGACATCAGAGGAAATCGTTGAACCCAAAGTTGTCGAGTCCTGGCCAAATGAAATCGTTGTCGAAGCTGCCGAAGTTGTCGTTGGCGAACAAACGCCAATTGAGCCCAGCGAGGCTCAGTGCGTCAGGGTCAAGAAGTCAATTCTTGGCTGCATGGAAGGGATCATGATACTTCCGCAGGATGAAGTCTGGTTGATCAACGCAAGGGCGTGCGTTTGTGGCGAGACGGATCCATCCCTCTTCGTGGTCAGCAAACTCGAAGGCTCGGACCTTGTCCCTGCTGATCTGTCCGACCTCACCGCCGCCCACGCCAGCGGCGATGGCCTGGCAACCATTCTGTACGTTCACGGAAACCAGACCAACGAAGAGTTCGCGATCGCTCGCGGTTTACAGGTCTACCGCAACGCAGTCGCCAAAAAAGCTCATTGTCGCCAGGGCGTGCGTTACGTTATCTGGGCCTGGAAATCTGAGCAGGAGAAACCGCGTTTTTATCCGGACTACCTGGTCAAGTCCCAGCGTTCCGTTTTGCTGGGCGAATCGTTTGCGTGGACTTTGAATCAGTTCAACGACCGCAACGTCGTTGTGTTTGGTTATAGCCTTGGCGTGCAAGTTATCCTCTCTGCGTTTGACTCGCCATCGCTTCTACATCGGGAGCACGACCCAACTCGATACCAGGTTGCCTTTGCAGCACCAGCAATCAATGCCGACTACGTCGCGACTCATGGACTGACCATGGGAGGGCACACACCGGTTGCTCAAACGATTGTGTTTACGAATCGAAAAGACCGTGCCATTCGTGCCGCCCAGGCGATCGTTCGCCGCAGAAGCCCTGCCACAAATCCGACGATCGCAGGATTGTCCGACGCTGGAAAACTGGACCTTGGTGCAGTGACTTCGATCGATGTATTCGAAGAAGCCGGAAGGTTTCATTCTATCGAGCGTTACACTCGCTCAGAGACTCTGCAACTGGAGATGGTGAATTTGATCAACGCTGTTTCTTCGAACCGAGCTGACTCGCAGATCATTGTTGAATAACCGGATTGGCCACCAGTTGCTTCGCTGATGCTGCATAAATGCTGCATGGCAAGGCGATCGACGCAAGTGCCTTCAAACAGTGTCTAGACTTCACCGACGACGGTCCCAAACCATAACAACCCGGCGACCACGACAACGGCCATCACGAGGGTCTCGGAACAGATCAGAACAAAAGGTCTTGGTCCGACCTTGAAAATATCTTTCAGTCGCGATTTGACGCCAATCGCAAAAATCGCCATCACCAAAAAGGTGCGCGAGATCATTCCAATACCCGCGTTTACTGACGGGATCGTCCATCCCAAACTGTTGACAATCGCCAGGGCGACAAACACAACCAGAAAGCCTGGCAACAACGGAGGACGTTCTTCAGAACTGGAAGCACTTCGGCTCGTTGCGCCAATGATGAATACGATCGGCAGCAACAAGGCCACTCGCATCAATTTGATATAGGTCGCGGTATCTCCAGCCGCTTCCGAAATTGAGTACCCTGCCCCCACGACTTGTGCCACATCGTGGATCGAGCCACCAATAAACATGCCAGCCATGACATCGCTGAATGCCAAAGCTGACGCAATCACCGGGTAGAAAATCATCGCAAGGGTGCTCAAGGCAGTAACGCTAATCACAACAACCGCCAATTCCTCGTCCGCCTCATCGCGTTTGGGCAGTACTGACGAAATTGCAATTGCGGCAGACACGCCACACACCGCAACCGATCCGGCGCTCAGCCAGCCGAAGGGCATGGTCAAACCCAATTGACGCGCCAAAAACGCACCAGTCAGGAACGTCGCAAGCATGGCGATGACAATAATGACCGGCCCAAGCCAGCCGCCAGAAATGATGTCACCAAAAGCAATCCTCAGACCCAGCAGCGCAACGCCAACGCGCAACAGTCCCCTGGCTACCCATTCAACACCATGAGCAATTTGTTCATCTTCAGAGAGAAAATGAAAAGCAAGTCCCAACAACAAAGCCAACAGCATGACGGGCGTTTGATAGTGCTCCGACAACCAACTGGAAGCCAGTGCACCAATGACACAGATTGCGATGCCCCGATAACGCTCCTTGAATGAATCGATCATATGGCGCATCGCGTTGGCTCGAAAAATTCTCTTGCGTGTACCAGTTTCAAAACACAGGCTGGAAACCTGTGCCACCTTACATCACATCATCGTGCTTGCGTTACTGACGTCGCTAATTTCGATCCAGGTCAAGATTCGGATTCGGATCAAAGTCAAACTGCCGCTGTGGGCCGCGTTGCTGGGCTGCCGGACTGCGGTTGATGTTGCGGAATTCCGTCGGTAGATCGTCCAGGATCTTCTTGATGTATTCTTTCCGATTCGCTGGACGAGGATGAGTACTCATAAACTCAGGTCCACCGCCACCGCCGGAACTCTCTTCGAGAATGTCCATTACGCCAAGTAACTGTTCCGGATCGTAATGTGCCAGCAGCATTAGCTTGATCCCCCATTCATCCGACTCAAGTTCATCGCCGCGCCCGTACTTCATCTGCATCATGTTACCGACATAGCTGGCAGCACTGGCAGAAGAAGTGCCTCCTCCGACAACGCCCGCTGCACCGACCAGTCCCTGAATAAAGTTACCCTTGGCCATTCGCTCAGATCCGTGACGCTCAATCACATGCCCAATTTCATGACCCAGTACACCTGCAAGTTGGTGTTCGTTTTCGAGCTTGTTATAGAGAGCTTCAGTGATGAAAACCTGACCACCGGGAAGCGCAAAGGCGTTGACGGTACGGCGGTCTGCCAACAGATGGAATTCAAAGTCGTAAGGATTTTGGACTGGCTTCTCACGACTGTAAAGCACTTGCTCAAAACGGGTCACCAGTCGCCTGCCGACCTGGTTCACATGAGCCAACGCGCGTCGATCGTTTGACGGTTGCCCCATCGAAGGTGCGCTCTGCAGCCCCATCCGAATTTCCTGGTCGATCGTCATGTCGACGCGCTGGACCTTGCCCGTGATTGGATTCGTTTGTCCCTTGCTATAAAAGCGGAACAGGGAAAAAACGACAATCGCAGCACCGATCATCAATCGCAGTTTCATGCCTGAAAACATGCTGCGGCGGCGCTGGCGTCTTTGTGTTCGAGGGTTGTCCGGGTAGTAGCTCATTGTGCGTTGGTCCGAGAGTGTGAGGTCGGTCCATTATTCGCACTGGTCAGAGTCAACGCAAGATGCGGTACTTTAAACGCTATTCGCGGGCGGCAACCGCTTCACGTAAAAACTCCCGCACAATCCGCTGGACATTTTCCAGTGGGATCGCATAGGTCGCAGCACGCCCGTTTCTGGCTATGTTGATTCCGATGACTTTGCCACCAAGATCAACCACTGGGCCGCCACACTGTTCAGGAAAGAGCGGTCCGTCATGCTGGAAGACAGACGGGAAATTGTCCGCTCGTCGGCTTGGAATCGCACCCAGTCGGCTCATCATCTTGTAACGTTTGGCTCGCTCTCCCGTGAAATCGAACGAATCCAGAACCGCCTTTGTCTTCTGAGCGACTCCCCGGCGGAGAAAGTTGATACGAATCGTGTCACCAGGAGAGTTCTTTCGGATCGCATTCACCAAATCACCAACGCTACGAATCTGATCGTCATCGATGGCGGTAATCACGTCGCCATCAAGCAAGCCCGCTTCGCCAGCAGCCGTGTTTGGTCGAACTTCGGAAATCAGAACACCGTTCGGAGCTTCGTCCGGATCCACACCCAGTCGCGCCTGCTTGCCAGTCTGAGTCGTCCTTGCGGCCGCACTGAAGGTGCCAAGAGAAAATACTTTTCCATTGGGCGCTGGCAGCAGAACGAATTGACCAGGAGTCGCCTGAACGCCTTCCCATGCGATCGGTTGAAGTTTTGAATCGACTTTCAAAATTGCGATGTCATTGATTTCATCTTCAAAGACAATTTTCGCCGTCTGATCTTTCGCGTCGCTGGTTACCACCTTCAGGTATTTCTGATTGTTGACTTCGGAAGCCTTGGTCAGGATGTAGCCGTTCTGGTCGACAACCGTTCCCAGAGCGATCTGGCGATCGCCGCTCATGACCGCAACGACGCTCGGTGTAACCTGAGCGATAACCGAGTCGAACTTCGACAAATGCGATTGTTCCTGTCGCTCAAACGGCTTGATGATTCGGTTGCGAATGCTGGGAAGTTCAAACTTGAGCGCGATGTTTCCTCCGCCTTTTTGGGGGTTGATGCGATCAAGACCTTCGAATGGGTTGATCGGATCTTTACGGAATCGAAGGAACTCCTCCACCGTGAACTCGACCGTTGCCGTGTCGTCGTCGATTGCTTTCTGGAATTTCGCACGCAAGTCGTCGTCCAGATCGTCCAACATTCTTTCGAACATATCCTGAACGTCACGAGGAAGCTGAGCCTGGGTCTGGTCGAACGGCGCTACGATCAACGCCGCAAATAAAATCAGACCAATCAAATGTTTCATATTCATTTTGCCAATTCCCTGTATCTCGTTTTGCATCCCTGCAAGCACTACTCAATCAACGTAACCGAACTTCAAATTCGAGAATCCGACCGTCGCGGTCAATTCTCATCCGCACGACGTCGCCTGAGATCTTCTGTTTTATCATCGCCACCAGTTGCCGACCATCCGCAAGCTCAACACCATCGAACTCACGAACGAAATCGCCTTCTCGAACTCCAACGTCCGAAGCCGGTGAATTTTCAGTAACACCGTTGACTCTGCCCGTATTCAAATCGACACGAATGCCCATCTTCGGAGGCTTGGTGCCATCGTTCTCATTGGCAAGCGTCGGAAGTTGTCCCCATTGGTCACCGCGTTTCATTCGCTGGTGATCCCGGGCGAAAATTTCCGTCATCACGTGACGATTCTCGGCAACCGAATCGCCAATCGAACTATGGATACCGACAAGTTTTCCATCGAGGTTGAACAATGGCCCACCGGAATCACCACCGATCAGGACCGCATCTGTTTCCAGCTGGTAGTCATTGCGCCCCAGGACCCGTCCGGTTCGAACGGGCGGGCGACGTCCAAGTTCATATCCTCCCGAATGCCCCATTGAGACAACCCAATCGCCTTTCTTGAGCGCATTGGATTTTCCGATCTCGACGTAAGGCCACGGTCCGGGATCGACAATCTGAACCATTCCCGCATCGACACCAAGATTCTTGCCCAGCGGCACTGCCTTCGCAGTTCGACCGTCAGGAAAGTTAATTGTGTACTCGCCGCGTCCCACCATCACGTGGCCAGCGGTGTAGATAAGCCCATCCTTGGAGACAATGACTCCACTGCCAGCACCCATGATGCTGCCGCCAGGCCCCAACTCGGATACCGAGACGCAGGCTTGCATATTCGCAGCAACGACCTGCTTAACTTTTGATTCAACTTCGCGGAGTTCCTCGATCGCCGAAGGGACCTGCTGCGAAACAACAACCCTGGGTGCCGAGAGAAAAAAGAACGCAACACTCAGAACACTCGCAACCATGGCCAGGCCAGATTGCGATCGGATCGCCCGCTGCATCAAAACATCCATCCCTTGATTCCTTTCGCGGTCAGGTGCGAAACGTAAAATCGATTGTATTTTTTGCACCATCAATTCAGATCGGACTTTTCATTCGGGTACCTTAACAACCAACAGTTTAACACGAAACATCACACCAGAGGTCGCCAGAAGTTTGCGGATTGGGTAACGTTCGATGGCAGACACTGGAAAATGAATGCGTTACGATTGACAATGCCAGCACCTTGAAATGCTCGCCTGCCAAATGTCGACCTTCGCCAGAAAGCCAGGAAAATGACCACTCGCTCCTCAAACAGTACGAAACTGGCGCGTCGAAAGTTCGTAACGGTAAGCACGACGACACTCCTGGCAACTGCCGCATCAACTGTTTTTGGTGCTCCCGCGATTCGTAGTTCCAAAACAAAAAATTCTGCGGATGAAACCATAATTGGCGAAGGTGACTATCAATACAAAGCGAGTCACACGTTTTGCAAACTACCTGCAAAATTCAGTTGGCAAACCACACACAATGTCGCCATTGATTCGAACAACAATCTTTACGTGATTCATGAAGGTCGCAACGATTGGAAAGATCATCCATCGATTTTCGTTTTCGATTCCAGGGGAAAATTCATTCGCGCCTTTGGTTCGCAGTTTCAGGGTGGAGGACACGGCATCGAGATTCGTCAGGAAGGCAAAGAAGAATTCCTCTACGTTGCTGCGTACCAGGGGATCAAGTCGTTCGCGAAGATGACGCTCACGGGATCAACGGTCTGGTTCAAGCGGGCTCCTGTCGAATCCGGAGTCTACAACGACAAAGAAGAACTTTCGACGAAAGCAACGTGGGACCGGAAGAGCTTTTTGCCAACGAACTTTGCGTTTTTGGACAACGGCGGATTCCTGTTGGCCGACGGGTACGGTAGCTACTTCATCCACGAATTCGACCAACATGCCAATTGGGTTCGTTGTTTTGGTGGCCCCGGCGAAGCGGCTGGCCAATTCAAACTTTCGCACGGTCTGTGGGTGGATCGACGCGAGGGAAAAACACAATCACTTTATGTGACCGACCGCAGTCGCAACGCGATTCAGGTCCTGGACATGGACGGCAAACATCTTGAAACGCTCGAAGGATTTGGCTTGCCAGCGAACATCGATACCCTTGGTGACCTGATGCTGGTGCCGGAGCTCAATGGACTGGTGACGATTCTGGACAAAGAGAATAAACCGCTGGCAAAACTTGGTGATGGGCGAGCCCGATTAAAAGAAGTTGAAAATCTTCGTGAGAAAGAATCGCAGTGGACTGCCGGACAGTTCGTGCACCCTCACGACGCCTGCTTTGACAAAGAAGGCAATATTTTCGTCGCGGAATGGGTTAAGACTGGCCGTGTTACGAAGTTGAGCAGGGTGTAGAGACGTTAAAACTGGCTCTTGGGCTATATAAATGCCAACGAATTGGGATGTTCTGCAAAATCCGACGTTGAAGGAATAGGGCCTGTTGTGCGAAAATGATATTTGGCGTCGAATTATCGGCGAAATCAAATGTAAACGACCTCAAGACCCTATGTCCATTTTGCAACCCCCAGAGCCACCGCATAAAAGATCCATCCCGGAAGGCACCTGGAAACAATGCCCTGGATGTAAAGAAGCGATCCCGGCAACCAGAGTCGAGAAACAACTTCGTGTTTGCCATCTCTGCCAATATCACATGTACGTGTCTGCGCGTGAGCGTATCGAACAGGTGCTCGACAGTGGAACGTTTGAAGAATGGGATGCGGATCTTGTTTCTGGAGACCCGCTCGATTTTGCAGACAAAAGTCGAACTTACATCGAACGTGTCAAAGCAGAACAAAAAAAAACCGGTCTCTCTGATGCCGCACTGACAGGCACCGGCATGATTCGCGCGCGTCGCGTTGCGATCGGCATCACCGACTCACAGTTCATCATGGGCTCCATGGGTTCAGTCGTCGGCGAACGATTGACGCGTTTGGCTGAAAGAGCGACTGAACAGGGTTTGCCCCTGATCATCATCAGCGGTTCTGGTGGTGGCGCCCGAATGCACGAAGGGATTTTCTCCCTGATGCAAATGGCAAAGATCTCTGCGGCGTTGGCACGCTACGACCAGGCAGGTGGACTGTTCATTTCCGTTTTGACGAACCCGACGATGGGTGGAGTCGCAGCAAGTTTTGCTTCTCTTGGTGACGTCGTGATCGCCGAACCCAAAGCCCTGATCGGATTTGCCGGACCGCGCACGATCAAGGCCACCATACGTGTCGAGTTGCCCAAGGGCTTTCAAACCAGCGAATTTTTGCTGGAGCACGGATTCATCGACCGGATCGTTTCCCGCGAAAAACTCAAAACCGAAATCGCCCGTACGATTGATTACTGTGGCAAGTAAAACTGTCTGTGTTGTCGCTTCGCCGCGACAGAATCCGGGCCGTGGGATATAATTGGCACTCCTGTTTTATTTGGTCGAAACTGCGATCCGCCGATGAGCCTGTTCAACAAAATCTTCAAGAAAAAAGACGGCGACGACGACGCCAGCAAGAAGAAGAAAAAGAAGAAGGCTGGCCCGCTCGATGTGTCCGCTCGATTTCAGCTTGATCGACACGCCTTCACCGGAACGATGTCCAAGTTCCATGTTGCCAAGGAGATTGCAACAGGTGACTTTTATGGAATCAAGTTTCTTGATGCCGAAAAGACGGCCTACTTCAACGCGCGTTTCAAAGGGCTCAACAAGCCAAAAGAAGCCCAGATCGCAATGCAGATCACGCATCCCAAGATCGTGAAGACGCACGAGTTCGGAGTCACGACCGCTGGCGTGGAATACATTCTCATGGAGTACATCCATGGCCCGGGCCTGGACCAGGCGATCCGCGCCAAGGATCCCAAGCTGTTGCCAAACAGGCTGACATTGATTCGCGAAATGGCGGAGACGATTCAGGCGGTTCACGACCAGGGGTTTATTCATCGCGATATCTGTCCGCGAAACTTTATCTGCTACGAACCGCTCGATCATTTGAAAATGATTGACTTTGGTTTGACAGTTCCCGATGACGAACCGTATCGAATGCCCGGAAATCGCACGGGGACTCCGCAGTATATGGCGCCCGAGATCGTGCGACGTCGTTCCACGGATCAACGCGTCGATATCTTTGCTTTTGGCGTTACGGTCTATCGCTTGCTGACGTTTGAGCATCCCTGGGGATCAACGGATACAACGGGAACAGCCGCGCTGATTCACGATACGCAGGAAGTCCATCCGATTACCAATCACCGTCCTCATCTACATCCAAAGCTCGTCAAGGCAATTCACAAGTGCCTGGAAGTTGAGCCTGGCAATCGTATGGAGAGTTGTAAACGCTTTCTTGCTGCGATCCGCAATCTCGAGCACGAAGACCAGGCGTGATTTGCCAAGGTGGCTTCCAGCCTGTGATCGCGC
>CAYUNP010000021.1:0-45057 GCA_964446085.1 uncultured Pirellulaceae bacterium | reverse complement strand
GATACATGAAACCAAAATCAATGCTTCGGGACCAGAACAACATCGTTTCAGCGCCGTTGAGTCAGAGAATTCGTAGGAAGCTGATAGCAGATCACCTGCCAACAGGTTGCGTTTTTCCAAAGCTTCGTAGCTCAATTGGGTGGACGAGCGGGAGCTACGATTCAGGTCTGACTGCGAGCGATTCTTCATTCGGTTCCTCGATAGACGAAAGAGCAGTGTTGAGATAGTGGCCGCTAAGGCAGGTGGAGCGGCTTGATTGTGTATGAAATCACACAGATGGTATAGCCGGTAAAGTACCGATTTCGTCCCGAATGGACGTAAAACTGAAGACGCGAGTCAGGAAATCACGCCTTGCGTGGGACTTTGTGCCGATCCACGATGCGGCGATTTTGGAGCTATTGAGCCGAGCTGAGGTCGAATGTAAGAAAAAGCTGGTCGGTAAGCCGGGTTCTGTCGTGGATGATCATTTATCTAGGCGAGCCATTGCTGACACGCTCCAGCAGCCTACCCGAAAGTCATAACGCGGCGGGCCGCCACTGCTTTCTGTTTGGCCTTGCTTCGGGTGGGGTTTACCAAGCCATCGAAGTCACCTCCGATGCTGGTGAGCTCTTACCTCACCGTTTCACCCTTACCACGCGAGCGATGCTCCGTTCGGCGGTATGCTTTCTGTGGCACTGTCCCTAATCTCTCAACCGGTCGGCGTTACCGACCACCCTGCCCTACGAAGCCCGGACTTTCCTCTCGCGAATAAATTCGCCAGCGATCATCTAACCAGCGATGAGAGTCTAGCTGGGATTGGAGGTTGGGGAAAGTCGGAATGCGGAATGCCGTTTCTGCTGAAAACCGAAATCTAATTCGCTAATTCGCACCGATGGCTGCACTGATCAACTTGGTGACCCCTATGCCGCCTTGGGGCTTCACGACAACCCGATCTCCGTCGAGCAACGCATAGTTTTGCTCAGGAGTTGGACCCTTTGAGTTTCGCTCGTAGGTAACTGGCATTCGCAAGCCGCGACTTCTGCCTTTGTGCTCAACGATCCGAAGAATCTCAACTTCCATAGCACGAAACTTCTTGATGGATCCCGATAGTTCCAATGCTTCAGCAACCGTTGTCGATCCGGTCAGCGTGCCCTTGTATTGAATGGGCTCTCCGAAATGAGGATGCATTTCGACGGTGTAGGTTCCGTTGGGAGCTGTTGCTGCAGTAGTCGCCGCAACGGGTACTTCCCTGTTTGCCGTCGACGTCAAAGTGGAACAGCCTGTTGCCAGAATCGACAACGAGATTATGGTGGCTATCGCAAGAGAGTTGCAAACGCTCGATCGAACTGTTGACTTCTTCATCTGGCTACCCGTCAAATTGGTCGCGCGGCAGTCCGCGCTAATGAAATCCCCCTTCATTCCCACCCAGTCCTCATCGACGGCCCGATCGGAAAAGTTTAACATCGTTGTGGAAAAACAGCCTTTTCTCGAGGATTGACTCGTAGACCGACGATTTCGCAGCTAGCATTCGACGCAATGAATAAATGGAAAGACAAAGTAGTCGTTGTGACTGGCGGGTCAGCGGGGCTTGGCAAGGCGATCGTTGCCGCTTTCGCTGCTGCTGGAGCGACCGTGATTGGCATTTCGCGATCGGAATCCGTCAGTGCTGACAACGTGTTTTCGGTGCAGGCGGACGTGACGGATGACCAGTCCGTCGCCGATGCGATTGCAGCGATTGTGGAAACACATCAGCAAATTGACGTGTGGGTCAACAACGTTGGACAGTCGATCCGCGTTGCATTTGCGGAGTCGAAAGTCGAAGAGTATCGGCAACTCATGGAAACCAATTTCTTTTCGGCACTACGTTGTAGCCTTGCCGTGCTGCCCCACCTCGAAACCACCTCGGGATCGGTTGTGAATATCGGTAGCCTGGCCGCTCGAACTGGCTGGAAGCACGTGGGTCCTTACGTTACCAGCAAACATGCCCTCTCCGGATTGGCGCATCAACTTCGTATCGAAGGACCCGATAACGTCCATTCGTTGTTCGTTTGCACTGGCCCAATTCGGCGTGAAGATTCCGGGACTCGGTACCAGCAGCAGTCTGCCGGTTTGGATGCGTCCGCTTCAAAGCCAGGTGCCGGTGTCAAAATTTCCGGCATCGATCCTGCCAACCTTGCCGAGCGAATTGTTGCCGCAGTCGAAAAACGGAAACCCGAATTGGTCGTTCCCGTGAAAACCCGATTGCTGTTTGCCGTTCTGCAACTTAGCCCGCGACTGGGCGACTGGATCCTGAGAAAGTTTTCCTGATCGGTGGCGGTTGCGGCGATTTTCCACGCCAGGCTTGTACGGTTTTGGTTTGCTTTCGGGGATTTTTTATTTCGAGCAGAATCCGCGTGGCCAATCTGCCGGCTTGTCGATAAAACATTGAGCTGAATTGTTGATTGCTGCATGGAGTGACGATGGCTGCTTTTTCGGATATACCCAAAATTAAATTCGAGGGTCCAGATACAGATAATCCATTCGCGTTTCGCTGGTACAACCCGGACGAAATGATCGAAGGGAAATCAATGAAAGACCATCTTCGATTTAGCGTTGTCTATTGGCACACATTCCGCGCTAACGGCTCGGATCCATTTGGCATGGCGACACTCAACCGTCCCTGGGAAGACGGAACGGACTCGGTCGACAACGCGGTCAACCGTGTTCGGGTTGCGTTTGAGTTCATGGAGAAGTTGGACGCGCCTTACTACGCGTTTCACGATCGCGATGTTGCTCCCGAAGGCCAGACTCTTTCGGAATCCCATTCGAATCTCGATCGCGTTGTGGATGTGCTGGAAGAAGAGCAGCAACGGACAGGGATCAAGTTGCTGTGGGGCACTGCGAACATGTTCACCAATCCGCGCTTCATGCACGGAGCATCAACGAGTTGCAACGCCGATGTTTTTGCTTACGCTGCGGCGCAGGTGAAAAAGGCAATGGAAGTCACCATGCGTCTCGGCGGAGAGAACTATGTTTTCTGGGGCGGTCGCGAAGGCTATATGAATCTGTACAACACCGACATGAAGCGGGAGATTGATCACCTTGGTCAATTCCTCAACATGGCTGTTGCCTACGCCGACGAGATTGGATTCGATGGTACTTTTCTGATCGAGCCAAAACCAAAAGAACCGACCAAGCACCAGTACGACAGTGATGCGGCGGCATGCATTAACTTTTTGCGAGCTTATGGCTTGATGGATCGATTCAAGCTCAACATCGAAACGAACCACGCCACGCTGGCTGGCCACACGATGATGCATGAGCTCGACTATGCGGGCGCTCAGGATTGTCTGGGGTCGATTGACGCAAACACCGGTGACTTGTTGCTGGGCTGGGACACGGACCAATTCCCTACGGATTTGTACCTGACGGCTCAGTCGATGCTAATCATTCTGAAATACGGAGGGCTCGGCAGTGGAGGCGTTAACTTTGACGCCAAGGTTCGACGGGAGAGTATCGATCCGGAAGATTTGTTCCATGCACATATCGGTGGTATGGATGCCTTTGCTCGTGGACTCAAAATCGCCGCCGCGATTCGCGCCGAAGGTGGCTTGGGCGAATTCGTGCAGCAACGTTACAGTTCCTGGGATTCAGGAATCGGAGCTGACATCGAAGCAGGCAAACACGATTTCAAATCGCTGTCGGAGTACATGTTGGACAAAGGCGAAGTCGCGCCAAACACCAGTGGCCGTCAGGAGTTCCTTGAAAACCACATCAACCGGTTTATCTAACCTGCGTGCGAGGTTGAGACCGATTTTCAAGCGTGAGGTTACGGCGGTAGCGAGCCGAAACCTCAAAATGTAGATCAAGGCCAGAGGGCCTATGCCACCTTACTCAATCGATCCCTGGCAACCAGAACCTGTACCTGCTGTGCAGCCGAAGCAATGTCTTCCGGTCACGATCGGGCGTCCCGCGAGCTTGGCTGGATCGAACTGGTCGATGGTTGCTGGTGCAGAACCGGCGACGGTCAATTCGAGCATCTGATTGAAATCGCAATCGTAAAGTTTGCCTTCCCAGCTAACGGAAAGCGTCTGGCGACACATCACGCCCTCTGCGGCAGCAGGATTGAATGCTTCAATCAGCAGCTGCATGTAATCTTCGTATGCTTTCGTTTCAAGTAAATAATCCAGGTAACGACTGATCGGCATGTTGGTGATGGTGAACAACCTGGTGAATTCGATTCCGAACCGGTCACGCAGTTGAACGCGATAGTCCGCTTCAAGTTCTGCTTGCGATGGCGGCAGGTTTTCGCCAACCGGATTGTAAACAAGCGTCAAATTCAGCTTGCTGTCTGGTTTTCCGTATCCAAGCTCGTTCAGAATCTGCAGAGCCTTGATCGATTTCTGGAACGAGCCATCGCCGCGCTGCGAGTCAGCATTCTCTTCCAGGTAACACGGTAACGATGCCACGATTTCAACTTCGTTGTCGGCAAGGAATTGCGGCATATCTTTAAAGCCGTTTGCCAACAGGATTGTGAGGTTGCAGCGATCGATAACGTGACAGCCAAGCTTTCTCGCTTCGGTCACGAAATGTTTGAAGTGCGGATTCATTTCCGGAGCTCCGCCGGTCAAATCCAGCGTCGAGATGTTTCCAGCTTTGATTGCCGCGATGCAGTGGTCGACTGTTTCGAGGCCCATATTTTCGACTTTGCGATCGGGGCCGGCATCGACGTGGCAATGTTGGCAGGTCATATTGCAGAGTTTGCCTACATTAACCTGCAGAATCTCAACCTCATTAGCTTTCAAAACTGGAAGCTTGTGCTCGGCGAGCGTCTCATGGAATTGTGGCAATGGACCTTCGGCAAGAATTTCAACTTGCCTCTTCGCAGCGGCAAGTTCCGAGCCGCGACGTTTGAGTGAGAGTACGGGAAGAGTCACCGGAAGTAGCATCCAAAAATGGCGTAATCGATAGTTATGTTTTGCGCAGCGGCCAATCGTTGATGCCAACCAGCATGCCTTGCCTTTGTAGACGTGGGTTGCGACGCCCAGCTTACGTTGAAAAGCGTACTTTATTTCCCGCTGCAACGATAGATCGTCAACGGCAACGGAGATCTGTCAGTTTTCGATGATCAAGTCGGCTTTTACCACATAGCGTAGCAGGAATTGCTGCACTGAATCTGCTGGAATCGCCAGTGAGGCAACCCGCATCGACCTGGCGATATTGATGCCGCAGAACTGACCCTGAAGCGTTACCAGTGGCCCGCCGCAATCGTGTGGTTCAATTACAGAGTCGTGAACCAGCACACTACTGAAGCCATTGCGTCGCTTGCTGAATGGCCCGCCGCCCCAGCGGTCGCTTTTGGATACCTTGGTGATGGCCGGAACCTTGTCGGTGACTTCGAAGGCCTGACCGTTTCGCATGTAGGTGATTGAGATTAAATCTCCTGCTTGAACTTTCTTTTCGAATTCGTCGAAAGCAGCAGCAGTTGAGACCTGATTCCGGTTGATTGCCAATAGTCTGTCTCCGACCAGCAACCCCAAACTTTCACCAACGGTCCGTGGGTAGACCCGTGTCAGGTTCATGGTTGCGTCCAGTGTCAAACCCATGTCGATGCAGGATTCGCAATCCTTGTCGATTGCCCGCTCAGTCGGAGGAGCGGTCGTCATGCCGATTCCCAGCGACTTGCTTTGAGCCCCAATACTGATCACGAGCTTTCCGTTTCTCAATCGGCCCGGTGTCGAAAAAGTGACCGGTCGCAATGCGTTCGACGGCACCGTTTTTCCAGTATGAAGAGAATACAATGCGAGGTCATCTGTTTTATCAAATGCAACCAGCGTCCCGGTCCAGACAAAATCGTTGGCATGGAATCGAACCTTCCGCTCATCAATGTCTTCAACAAGGCTGAGTTTGGTCAGGATGTGACCCCGGGTGCTCACTACAGTGCCGATCGCAATCCGACCATCTTCTCCATGAATCTCGACGACGCTTTTGTTGAATCCTTCGGCGATCAGGTCGGTTGCATCAAGTACTGGCTGAGCAGTGCGTTGATAGATTTCTTTTGGCAAAAATGGTTGGGCAGGAACGGTTGCGCGTAAGTTGGCCGCAGGTTGTGCCGGAGCATTCGAAATGGAGAAGCTGGCGTTGCTTTCCAGTACAACGACTGGATAGGGTGAAGCTTGCTTGGGCTGGACCTGCTCTTGCTCTTGCGAGAACGCCGTCGACGCGCAGCAGAACAGAGCAGCCACAAAAAGTAAGCATCTCTTTGCGCACGGCAAGGCGAAGATGTTGAGTATTGAATTCATGTTGTAGATCAAGGAGTTGTTAGCGCTCTTCGAGCGCAACGATGACTTCGAGGTTGACACCAAACCGGTTAATTCCAACATTGATTTGGTCTCCCCCCTTTCGAGTAGCGAGATATTTTAGCAGTTCGGCAAAGCTTTCGATCGGTGTTTCGTTGATTTGCCAAATAACGTCTTCGGGTAGTAGTCCGGCTTTTTCCGCAGGTGAGTTGCGACGGACGTCACGAATTCTGACACTGCTGCCGGAAGACTCGCCGTAAATACCCAGATAGGGCTTTTTCGTGGGAGTCGCCTGGTCGGTAGTATCAGGTGACTTGGGCGCGGTCGTAACGATATCAACGTCCTTTCGGGACATCATTGACTTCCAGTCTTCACGATATCTGGCGATTGGCACGTGAAGATTTTGTGTCACATCGAGCCTCACACTACTGTTGATTCCCAGCAGGTTTCCGTTGAGGTCCACCAACGCTCCACCTGAGTCGCCGCCCATAATGGGACAGTCGGTGACGATCTTGCCGCGATATTGTCCGGTGACTCGACCAATCCTTGCGTTGGCTGGTTTGTCGCGGGGCCATGAAAGTGGATAACCAAACGCGATACACCATTGGCCAGCCTCGGCTGTGTATTCTGGCTGGACGGTTTTCAGGTAAGGCCATGGACCGCCGCCCAAAAGTTGAATTGCAGATGTATCATTGGCGGCGTTGGATCCCAGGGTAATTCCTTTGACCGTTCTGCCGTCCTGCAAGCGAATGATCAGCGTCCTGCCTGCTTTGCGTGTTACATGCGACGCGGTGATCACGATGCCCGATGGTTTCACGATCACACCGCTAGCCGTTTCACCAATGGAAACAATTGACGGCGTTACACGCGGCAGAAGTTTTTCGACAAGCGATTCAATTCGCTGGAGCTTTTTCAATTCAAGAAGCTTGTCCTGATAGGCGTCCGGTTTTGGTGCAGATGTTGCGTTGGGAAGCGTTTCATCGAGAGGCGTCCCCGAAACGGGAACGACTTGCGACTGCTTTGCAACATCAGCAATTTCCTGGGCAGGCGTCCCTTCGATTGTTTCCCATGGCTTTTCGAAAACGGGTTCCGATTCCTGAGTTGGAATTTGGAAGGGTGAATACTCCTGCGCTGACGATCGATCAGAACAGAAACAAAAAAGAACTGCCGTCAGGAAGATGCTCCGCATGAAGACTGAAGATTTCATTGCGGAACTAAGGGAGAAAGAATGATGTGATTGGCACGGCCCTCTTATTCTACGTCTCCAATCGCGCCTGACAAATCGATCGTCGCCTCTTTGTCCGATTCATCGCGATTTATGGTAGTCGTACGAGACACGAAAGCTAATACACTTAGGTAGACCCCACCGAGTGCCAATCCTTGTAATCCACTGGCTGGCCCCGGCCACCACTGGCAATGTGTCTGAAGCCGCCATAAACACAAATGCGCGAGTGTCGCGAACAAAAGTTTGCCGCATGCGTTGACCGATTTTACAGGCGATAGCAAAAAAGAAATGAGGGTAATCGATATCACCGATTGCCAACCCAACCAGATACCAATCAATAGAAGACATGCGAATGCTCCATGCGTTCTGTCGCCCACGGGCATACCAATCGCCATAAAGCAGAGTCCGCTGGCGACGATGCCAAGACCGATCGAGATTGCGAAATCCTGCGGGTTTGAGATCAGGTAAATAAAACGATTCGCAATAAAATCCTGGGCTGGATTTCCAAAACGAAAATCTAATACCCCAGGTGCCGGAGCAAGGCATTGAAACCCGGCGGCGGCGATGATGCCAAAGATGACCAGCGAGATCGGGGCTGTGAACTTTTCAGTTGCTGCGATCGCCAACGTGAAAATCAACGAAAGCAGCGTCAGATGGTAGCCAAGGGTGATCAGAAGGTCCGCTTGAGGTTGAAAAAGAATGTTCTCAATGCCGGCGATTCCATAAAGCGTTCGAAATGGAATCGTCATACCACCCGAGACGGTCTGTAGCACAAACAAAGTCAGAAAGGTGGCTCCCAGGATCAGTTCTGCAAGGAGATATCGCACTGGAATTGGCAATTCGCAGTTGTTGCACCGACCTTCATTTCTCATCCACCCAAGGACTGGCAGGTTGTCGCGCAAACCCAGCTTAATATTGCATTGGGGGCAGTGACTTGATCCCAAAATGCTCTTGCCGCGCGGCACTCTCCACGCGACCACATTCAGAAAACTGGCAAAGCAACTGCCAACAAAGAAAACCCAGACCCAAAAAAACACAAGCATGGCCCAGACTTGCGCTTGATGAAGCCCGTCAAGCCACCACTGACCTGAAAATACCGGATAGTAACCCAATGCGATCAATGTCGAAGTCCCAAAGGGCAAAACGAAAATCACCAGGACAAGGGCGACAATCCCCAGCCATACAGAGAAATTCAGAATTCGACCGGCAATTTTTAGCATCGGGCTCCGTGGACGAGTTATCTCAGACTCACACATGCAAGAGACTCGGTCTGCGACAGCCCGAGCTACCGTTGCAAACTATGCGTCATCGGCGAGGTTGTTGTGAGCTCCATCGCAAAGCATTCCTTTTCCTGAATTTTTGCATTGGCAGAAATAGCACAGCTCCGATTTCTCTGCGGTAAAGACAACCGGTTTGAAATCGGTGCCGCTATGTTTGCCATCGCAGAAAGGTTGTGACTCGGAAAGTCCACAACTGCACCACGCGTATTTCTTTCCTTCTTCGACTTCGACTTTGGCAGGGTTTTTCGCTGCAACTTTTGGTTTGTCCATGATCGTTTCCTTTTCGCGATTCTTTGACGAAGACTGATTCAGAAGTTGCCACTGTAATCATTGGTGCATGATCCGAGAAGTCGTGCTGGAAACGGTTGCGATCGACAGGCCAAAATCTGATACATTAAATACAGTTGTTTTCGGCTGTTTGCATTTGTCATCTTTCGGGTGAAGCATGTTTCGTATCAGTTCAATCATTGCTCTGTTTGTATTGACTTTTTTAGTCGGAAGTTTTTCCGCTGAATCATCATTTGGGCAGCAGTGGCCTCAGTGGCGAGGCGTCGATCGACAAAACCATTCTTCGGAAACGGGCCTGTTTGAGAGATGGAGCAGGAGCGGTCCCAGAACCGCCTGGACCGCGGAAGGGCTCGGGAGCGGGTATGCCGCAGTCTCGGTTGCCGACGGGAAAATTTATACTTCTGGCAACACCGAAACCGCTCAACAGGTCGCTGCCTATTCGCTCGAAGGAGAACAACTCTGGGCAACGCCGATCACTGATGCACCGCCAAAACATCCCTACACGGGCAGTCGCACGACACCAACTTTCCACCAGGGGATGCTCTATGTCGTTAGCAGTGACGGAGCGATTTGTTGTCTCAACGCCAACGATGGAGAAGTTGTCTGGACGCGGCAGTTCAGCGAATGGAGTGGGAAGATGATGTCTTCCTGGGGCTTCAGTGAATCACCACTGGTCGATGATGACAAAGTGATCTGCACCCCTGGAGGACCAAAAGGAATGGTCGTCGCGCTGAATCCGAAAACGGGCGAAGACGTCTGGGCCTGTTCACTGCCCGACTACGGCGATGAGATTGGAGTCAATGGAAAGTCCCTGTTGGATGGCGCTGGCTATTCGTCACCCGTCATTTCCGAAGGCGCTGGAGTGCGCCAGTACGTTCAACTTGTCGGTCGCGGCGTCATCGGAATTCGAGCGTCCGACGGAAAGTTACTTTGGCGTTACCGTAAGGTTGCCAACGGCGTGGCGAATATTCCGACTCCCGTGATCGATGGTGATCACGTCTTCGTTTCTACGGCCTACCGCACAGGTGCCGCGCTGTTGAAACTGAAAGCCTCTGGCGATGGCGTCGACGCGGAAGAAGTTTACTGGCTCAATGCCAAAACGTTTCAGAACAAACTGGGCGGGATGACTCTGGCTGATGGCCACATCTATTGTGGACATGGAAACGGGTCCGGTTTGCCGATTTGTCTGGAGATGAAAACTGGCAAAGTGAAATGGGGACCCGTCCGGGCCAAAGGTAAAGGTGAGTCTTCTCTGGTCGTAGCCGACGGTCATATCGTTTGGCGTCGACAGGACGGTACGGTGATTCTGACAAAGGTAGATTCAGAAAAGATGGACGTTGTGGGTACTTTCAAACCACGATTTCAGGAAGACAATTCATGGGCTCAGCCGGTGATTGCCGACGGCGTAATGTACCTTCGGGAGCAGGACAAACTGATGGCGTTCAAGTTGAAGTAGAGCCAGAATTGCGAACGATGCTGAGGCCGAGTTTTATCCGATTTGGATAGAATGCCACCGTTCGGGAATCAGCGATGGAAAATCAGACTTTTTCAGGTAACAATGAACGGCTAACCATCCGCACTTTTCGAATGAAGCCATGCAATTCAATACAGTTCGACGCGCCCGTTTCTTTATCATCCTGGTTGCCGTTGCCGGCGTTTTTGCGTTATCAGTAACGACTGCCAACGCACAGTATGCCACGGTGAAAACTCCTTCTGAGGAATTGAAAACCGGATTCGATTCAATCACTGAAGATCAGGCGCGGGCGTTTCTGTCCGTTTTGGCCGGTCCGGAATTTGAAGGACGTGGCACCGGACAGGTCGGATACATGAAAGCGGCTCACTGGGTTGCCGGCAAACTTGCCGAGTTTGGGCTTGAGCCAGCCGGAAATGGCGAGACCTATTTCCAGATGATGCCTTTGACGCGACGCATTGCGATCATGGACAAGTGCAAAATTGAAGGGGCTGGAATTGAAATTCCCGGCCAGGGCAATCTTGGCTTTGATCGACTTACCGAAGCAGGCGAAGTAACAGGCGAGGTTGTTTTCCTGTCGCTCAATGGCAAGGATGCAAAGCTGGCCGATGATCTGGAGTTGCGAGACAAGATTGTCGTTTACTCTGCTGACAAAGAAGCCGCTGGACGTGCTCCATTTTTGATCGCGCGAAAACGACCTGCTGTCTCGATGCGAGTGATCGATGGAACTCCTGTTTCGATTGCTCAAAACCTGTTTCCAGGACGGCGTCGCCGCGCTACCAGCGTTTCGGGGACAATTACCAAAGAGGCGACTGCGAAAATTGCTGCGGCTCTGGAAGTCAAAGAAGACTGGGCTCAAACCAGTGACGCTGTTGAAAGCGGAAAAGAGGTCACGATCGCCGTTCCGATGCGAGAGGAAACCGCCGCTGCTCCGAATGTAATCGCCTGGTTGGAAGGTTCGGATCCGGAACTCAAAGACGAATACGTTGTCATCGGAGCACACCTGGATCACCTCGGGATTCGCAACGGAAAAGTTTATCCGGGCGCTGATGACAATGGTTCGGGTTCGACGGCCGTGCTGAGTATTGCCCGAGCGATGGCGCTCAACCCGGTACGACCGCGACGCAGCGTGTTGTTTATGTGGTTCACTGCCGAAGAAGTTGGCCTGCGAGGTTCAAGGTACTACACCAACAACCCAATCAAGCCGCTGGATAAAATGACCTGCATGTTGAATATCGATATGGTTGGCCGAAACGAAGACACTGGCAAGAAAGGTGATATGGACAGCGACAACGAAGGACACATTCACCTGGTTGGTAGCAAGCGAGGCGACAACGCACTGCACGATCTGATTCTTGCCGCCAACGAGCAAGTTGGTTTTGAGTTTGAGTTGGATATGGAGAGCGTGTGGAATCGCAGTGACCAGATCAATTTTTACAATCAGGGCGTGCCAGTTGCGTTTCTGTTTGGTGGAATGCATCCGGACTATCACCAGCCTTCTGATCAACCGGCAGAGATTAACTTCAAAAAGATCACGTCTGCTGCCAAGCTGTACTATCTCGCGCTTCACGCCGCTGCGAACCATGGTCGCTTTGATCCGAACCCAAAGAAAGAGTCGAGGTGATCTCCTGAAAGAGGGGTCACGACCGCAGCCAGGTTTAATGGTGGTGCTTGCATTCGTGACTGGGATCGTCGCATATCCGATCATGTACGACGTGTTCTTTTTTGGCTTTCCAACGAAAGAACAACTTCACGTTTGCATGGTGGGATATGAGTTCGTGATTTGCCGGAATTGTGCGATGTTGAAATGGTTGGTTTAGTCCTGGCACTGGATAATCGTTGACGTCATCCAACTTCCAAACCTATGAATGACAAAAGCAGCAATCCGCCGCAAATCAATCTCCTGAAGAGGGCATTCTCGTACTTGCTTTGGGGCCTGGTTGACATATCCGTCATTCTGGCCGGAGCGATCGCACTATTCGGATTTGCCGCCCGACTCTCTTGGGCCGCAGATATGTGCTGCCAGTTTCGAGTCCAGATTATGATGTTCCTGTTGCCGGCAACGCTGTTTTACTGGCTCTTGCGCCGAGGCGCCGTCGCTTGGTGGTTACTCGCTTGCCTGGTCGCCAACGTAGTTCCAATGACACCATATATTTGGCCTGCCGCCACGCAAGTCACAAAAGACGATGACGGATTTACACGAATAATTTTAATGAACGTCTTGGTTAACAATCTACATCACAACGATGTGGTTAAATACGTCCAGGAAAAATCTCCCGACATCTTCATCGCGCTTGAGGCTGACCATAATTGGACCGATGGGCTCGAACCGCTCCGAGCGTCGTTTCCACATCGATACCTGATCGATGATCGTGGTACGAGTAGTTTAGCTGCCTATTCCCGAATTCCATTTGATTCAATCGAGACGCTACAATCCACCGAGCGGCGTCTGCCGTCAATCGATATGACAGTTACTTTGGATGGAAAGCAACTTCAGATCGTCGCGACTCATCCCTATGTGCCAAAGACTGAAGAAACGGCCGGTCTGCGGAACGAACAGATGCAGAACGTCGCAGAAAAGATGGACCGAACCAAAGCTCGAATGCTAATCGGTGACTTTAACTGCGCACCATGGTCGCCTCATTTTACTGACATGCTGGCGACTGCCAACGTAAGGCCCGCTGGCTATGGCTATGGCCTCAGACCAACGTGGTATCACGAGTCGCGTCGCCTTGGTCCACTTAACGGAACCTGGGTTCTTGGTCTGATGCTTGACCACGTTTTAATCGGGCCCAACGTGCGAGCCAGTCACTACAGCATTGGGCCTCCTCTGGGTTCGGATCATCGTCCAATTATTGTTGATTTCCGGCTGGTTGATTGATTGCCACCATCCCTGACGCAAATCCTCGCCGCCGAGCCACCCGCTCGGGATTTTGCCTGGTAAGTTGATTTCGCTGTGGCTTTTCGCAGATAAATGTTCGGCACTCTTTTTTTCAGCCTGTGTAACAAACAGGGTTGGCAGGAGACTAATCTCCTGTGACCAACCCAATTACAAACTCGAAGTTTGATGATCTGCTACGGCGAAATCGTGGGCGACTTGCGGCAATTTCGCGCGCCTACAGTCCCGCTGATGCCGACGATCTGCTGCAGGAAATTCTGTTGCAAATCTGGAAAGGGCTCAGCGGATTCAGGGATCAGGCAAATGTCGATACCTGGTGTTACCGTGTCGCGCTCAATACGTCACTGACCTGGAAACGCACTCACGGTCGAAGACGAAATAATTTGCCCGAGGTGCCATTCGAGGATACGCAATTGCCTGTCCGGGATGATGGTCAGGATGCAGTCAAATTGCTGCAACGTTTTTTGCAATCAATACCCGACACAGATCGCGCGTTGGTCTTGCTGTATCTGGACGATCTGAGCGGCCGCGAAATCGCAAACATTATGGGAATGAGTGAATCTGCAGTGCGAGTTCGCATTCATCGTATCAAAAACCGATTGGCAAATTGGGAGGCGTGTGCCCTATGAACCTGGATGATTTAAAAACACCATGGCAAGCAATGCAACGAGAATGCGATACTTCGCATATCGACGAAATTTCGAGTCGCGTTGGTTCAAGGATGACGCGGTTTGATCACACGATCCGTCGACGCGACATGGTTGAGAACCTGGCTGCAGTGATCGTGATCATTGGTTTTGTGATCTCACTGTTTTACTGTGACGATTGGTTGACTTTCATCGGTGCAGCCATTGTGGTTGTCGGGGCAATTGAAATTGTCGTGGTCCTGAATGCCACACGGATGTATCACCCAACACCAGCCGGTTTGCCGCCAGTAGAACACTGCAAACTGGAAGCCGCCAAAGTCGATCGGCAGATCTTTCTGTTGCGAAATGTTCACTGGTGGTACGTCGGTCCGCTTATGTTGGGTTGCTGCGTGATGTCATTTGGCGAAGACTCGCTGATTGCTTCCGTTGTCCTGTGTGGAGTCTATATAGCGATGGGAGTTTTTGTTTACTGGATCAATCAAAGAGCGGTAGCCAGGCATTTGTTACCGCTGCGCGAAGAATTGACGTCGGCGATCGAAACATTCAATGGAAATTTAGTTGATAACCAAACGGGAGAAATCAAATGAGTACTTTTATCTGTCGAACTTCGTGTCTGATGATTGCTCTGATTGGCAGTTTTTTACTCTCAGGAAGCGCGTTTGCTCAAAGCGGACTGGAGAAAAAAATTGAAGAGCTTGGCCGACCCTACATCGACTCTGAAACAGTGGTTGGTATGTCGATCGGAGTGATCAAGGACGGCAAGGTAACAACGGTCAGTTTGGGCGTCACCAAAAAGGACGGGTCTGTGCCGAATAATAGGACCGTCTACGAGATTGGCTCAATTTCAAAAGTGTTTACTGGTTTGCTTTTGGCTGATGCGGCTAATTCCAAAACAGTCACGCTCGACCAGTCCGCACAATCTCTGCTTCCAAAGGGTGTCACCATGCCCAAATGGAAGGATCGGGAGATAACGTTGTTGGACCTTTCGACACACAGTTCTGGCTTGCCACGCCTCTCGGACAACATGCCCAGTATCGCCACGGGCAATCCTTACTCCGACTACAGCTCGAAGCTTGCACATGAGTTTTTGAACAAACACGAAATGCAACAGGAGCCAGGAAAATACACTGGGTATTCAAACTTTGGCGTTTCACTTTTGGGACACTTGATCTCTTCCCGATCTGAAAAAAGTTATGACAAATTGTTGCAGGAACGAATTAGCAAGCCGTTGGGAATGCACGATACCCGGGTTGCGCTAACGGACTCGATGAAGGAGCGGTTGGCGATGCCCCATTCTGCTTCTGGCGAACAGGATCACAACTGGGATTTCGCCGACATGCCTGGTGCCGGTGGAATTCGCAGTACCCTTGGTGACATGATTCTGTTTGCTCAAGCAAATCTCAAAACGCCAGACAGCCAAGTGGGCTCAGCGCTGAATCTTGCCTGGAAAAAACATCGCGACGGCCAGCCTGCCATGGGATTGGGGTGGCACTTTGGCGGCGATGGACACACGCGTTGGCACAACGGGCAAACTGGCGGATATCACAGCATGATGATGGTCGATCGGGAGAAAAATACTGCGATAGTTGTGCTGTGTAATTCCGCTGCGATGGAAGTGGATCAACTGGCGCAGCAAATTGCACAAACGTTGGCCGGACAGTCCGTTAAGCCCCGGAAGTTCGAAAAGGAATTCGTTGTTTCCGATGAGATCATGCAACGCTACGTTGGAGAGTATCAACTGGCTCCAACTTTCGTCTTCACTGTCTCAGTGAAGAATAAAAAGCTGATGGTCGGCGTTACGGGACAATCAACTCAAAGGGTTTACGCCCGATCAGAAACTGAATGGTACTACAAAGTCGTGGATGCCTCGATCACGTTCAAAGTCAACGAGGCTGGAGAATGCACTGCCCTGGTGTTGCATCAAAACGGTCTGAATCAGACAGCTGCCCGAAAATGAAACGACGCCCTACGAACGCAGAGTGAAGTGGGTTTTGGCAGTCGTGTTTGGAGTCCAGATTGCCTGGCCCGGAAACCGTACGGTTGCAGCGCCGTTGTTGACGTCGTCCAACTGGATATTTTCAGCGAGCGTGTAATAGACATTGTCAACGTCGGCAGCCGAGGCGATTGAATAGATTGAAATCCAGTATTGTGTTCCCGCTTGCAACGTAAAGTCGATGTCTGCTGAATAGCTGAAGATATCTCTTTCAGGTCCGGTGGTTGACCAGGTTTGGCCAGTATTAATACGGTTGGCATCGTCGCCAATGTTGAATGTTGCAATCGGGTCGCCGACGGGAGCCTGGAATTCTCCGATGATTGGAAATTGATTTGTGCCGCCCAGATAAATTTCGATGACAAAATTGTCTCCGCCTGTTGGAGCTCTCGAAAATTCGTAGGAGCCAAGCCAGTCAATGGCACTGAGACTGGTGGTTTCATCGAGTTCTACAAAGTCCGCGACAAAGAAAAAGTCGTCAGGTTGCACGAACGTTTCAAGCCCATCATCGACTTGCTGGGCATTCTGGAACACGATCTCCCTGTTGAACTCAAAACCCCGCAAGGAAACCTGGCCTGCGACGAGATTGGGGACATTCAATTCAATCAAATCCGTTCCTGTCTGGCCAGCGATAATCAGATCTCCCGCGATGCTTTCAGGGTTCAATTGGCCTGAGACATTGTCATCGCCGCTACCAGTGTAGATTTCAAGTGTCGTTGTTCCGATGATCGGGTTCACAATCTCTACCGTGTCGTCACCGTTCTGGGTGAGCACGAATTGCGGTGTTCCCTGGTGCTGATTGGAAACCAGTCTCACAGCATCGTTGCCGTTTCCGGTAGTCAAAATCGCGCTACCCAAAGTGGTGGTGTTCTGTACCGACAGACTGTCGTCGCCTTCGAGCGTGACTGCAATCAATGCGTCGGTAACCTGGGTGTCGTTGATTGAGATGCTGTCGTCACCGTCGAAAGTCTGCACGACAGCAGTATCAAAGAAGTCGGTGTTGGCAATGTTGATACTGTCATCGCCTGTTCCGCCGTAGATGACCGAAAGGTCATTCAATCGGATGCCATCCACAAATAGCAGGTCATTGCCCGGTCCCATGTGAATCCTCAGGCCACCAAAAAACTCGGCACCAATTCGATTGTTGTTGGTCACAACTTCGCTGTTCTCAACCGTTATCTGGCTTTGACCGTTGATCGTGGTTCCGCTCAATCCTGCGATCCTGATATTGCCTTCGATCGCAAAGATCCGGATTTGGTTGTCGAATTGATCACCGCGGATAAAGATCTGCTCCCCCGAAACGTTCGCATTAACATTTCCGGCCAGCATTTTTCTTGGCTCGAGAGTTCCATAACTGAGCGATGATCGAGTTTTGCGATTTCGTGGCATGACAGGATTCCATTGCGGAAAAGCTGGACTGACTAAAAAAATGGACGGATCAGAAGATCATGTCCTGGCCAGAAAAAATTGGCTACAAGAGAATTCTAAAAGGTTTGCCCCAAATCTGGGGCGACTTTTCATTCAGCAACCGAAAAAAGCAAACTCAGATTGACTTTGCGGACTCTTGGCGAATTTTAATGGCGTTGTCGCTGTCACTGCCTGTCTTTTGGGAAGTTAACTTCCACCAAGCGACATCAACGCACCGTCGTGCATCGGATTAAGGATGAAATTCAAGTTGCAAGTTTGAGCTACGCAGTGGAGAACCCGGAGCAGCAGGTTTGCCAGGAAGGACACGTTAGTTTTTGCGTTGTTGTTTTGTAGTGCTGCTTGAGAGACAGTGCTTTCTAAAAGATCACTGCCTCTCTGTGGCCAGAAAATCGCATCTGTTTGTGCTAGTTGAGATTCGAGGCGATTCGTTTTCTTTTCACTGGTCACGAAACTAGATTCGTTGCAGTAGCATCAAGCCATCGCGTTTCAGAATTCCCAGGTCGGCAAGTTTTACATGCCAGCCAGCATCCGCAGCAATTTTGGCCATCGATTCGGTGTCGTTGCGAGGCCACCAGATTTCATCATCCTGTTGGTCTTTAAAATCTTCTGGCACGCCCCCTTTTTCCCAGCCGTAAGCATCCAGCTTTTTCCAGTCGGCGAACTGGTGGCAGGCGTAACCGCCGCGTTTGACTTTACAGAGTGCGTTCTCAAGGATTTCACGAATGTGTGTCTGATTGTTGTGACACAGCACGCCCATGGACCAAAAGAAGTCGATCGAATTGTCGTCGACACAGCTAAATGAATTGTCGGTAACCCGATTGCAAATCATGCGACCACCATAAAGCTGCGGCTCAAGCCATTCACTGACGTCCTGGAAATCGACAGTCGTCAAAGTACCAACAGGAATCAACTCCATGATCGATCGGCTCCACGATCCTTTGCCCGGACCAAGCTCCAGGACATCAGAGTCCGGATTGACGAATGGACGAATCGCTTCCTGGAAGACCTTGCGGTAGGAGCCCCCAATGCGTTTTTCTTCGCTGCGACGAACGCGATTGGGCAGCAGAGAAGTTACGTTTCCACTGTCGTAGCCGTAGCCAAATTCCTTCTTGAGCCAGTTGATTGTAGGCATGGTGTATTCCTTTTGGTTTTAGTGATGGCTTTCAGTCGTTGGAAGCCACAGTCTGTTTCATAAACTCACAACGTCGGTAATGTCGATCAACCCGATCGGTTGGTTGTTCGAATCGACAACAGGTAGCTCACTGATATTTCGGCAGGCCAGTGTTTCAATGGCGACTTCAGTACGCGTGCCCTGTTGTACATTCATTGGGCCGCGCGTCATCACTTCGCAGATCGGCTGGTCAAACTGGGAGTCCTGTTGGCGTTCCAGAAGTCGTGCCAGGTCACTGTCGGTAAAAAGGCCTGTCAACTTTCCCGTTTCCGAGACGACCATCACCGCACCGCTACGCCGTGATTCACTTTGATTTCTTACATAGATTGAACGAACGGATTCGTTTTCAACCGCCACGCGGCACTGATCGATCGGTCGCATGATCTCTTCAACCAGAGCCAGCCTTCTCCCCAGCGATCCGCCGGGATGAAATTTGGCAAAGTCCTGAGCCTGGAATTTTCGTTCCTTCGAAAGCGTCAACGCGATCGCGTCACCCAGGACCAACATCATGGTCGTGCTTGTCGAAGGAGCCAGTCCAAGATGGCCGGATTCGGGTTTCTTTCCGTAATCCAAAACCAGATCGGCGTGTTGACTCAACGTTGATTCAGGTTTGGCAGTGATTGCGATCAGGGGAATACCAATTGATTTGATCGATGGTAACAAAGTCACGATTTCCAGAGTTTCACCGCTGTTGGAAAAAGCCAGCAACAGGTCATCTGCACCGATTCTGCCCAGGTCGCCGTGAATGGCTTCGGCAGGATGCAGGAAGTGGCTGCGGGTTCCTGTTGAAGCCAGCGACGCACTGATTTTTTGTCCGATCCAGCCAGCTTTGCCCATGCCAGTTACGATGACGCTTCCACGGCAGCCAAGCATTAGCTCAACGGCGAGGTCAAAATTGGCGGGAACATTTTTCGCCATTTCGGAAATGGCGTCGGCTTGATGTCGAATTATTTGCGACGCGTGCCGGACTCGCTCAAACGAAATCGAAACATCCCTGAGTTGTGCGGCACTGGCCATTACGCAACCTCGTCCAGGTCAAAGTTTTGCATCCGCTGATACGCCGGGCAGCGTGCCAAAAGTTCGTTGTGAGTTCCGCAATCGACGACCTGTCCGGCATCCATCAGCAAGATTCGGTCAACCAGTTCCAGTGTCGAAAGTCGATGTGTGATCATCACCGTGGTTCGACCCTTGATGAACTCGGCCAGCGTTTCGTGGATTAGCTGTTCACTTTCGGGGTCAATTTGGCTGGTCGCTTCGTCGAGTATCAGAATCTCGGGATCTTTCAGAATCGCCCGAGCGAGTGACAGTCGTTGACGCTGTCCACCAGAGAGCTTTCCTCCGTGTTCGCCAATCTGCGAGTCGTATCCTTGGTCGAGCGCTTCGACGAAATCGTGGGCATGAGCCTGGATCGCAGCGGCTCGAACCTGTTCCATGGTGGCTGTTTCGCTGCCATAAGCAATGTTCTCTGCGATCGTGTCGTTGAAGAGCATCGTCATTTGTGTCACGTAGCCAACTTTTTTTCGCAGCTCGCGAACGTCATAGTCACGAATGTCCTGACCACCGATTTCAATTCGTCCTCCGCCGACATCGAAGAAACGCGGAATCAGATTGATCATCGTGCTTTTGCCGCAACCGTTGGGACCAATGATCGCCAATGAAGTCCCGGCTGGAATGGAAACGTTGACTCCATTGAGAACTTCGTTGCCTTCTTCGTAACTGAATCGAACGTCTTTGATCTCAACATCCAACTCTCCGGCAACAATGGTTTTCGGATTGGCAGGTGAGGTTACTGAAGGAGTTTGGTCGATCAGAGGGAATACGCGATCAGCGGCCACAACACCGCCCTGAATCTTGTTGTAGATGTCCGCCATCTTTCGCAACGGATCTGCGACACCGATCAGGAATCCGAAGAATGTAATCACGGTTCCAAAATCCATTGGTGTGGAACTCATGCGGATCGGGCCAAGGAAACAGGTGCCGTTAATAACAAGGTAACCACCAACGAGAACGCTGATCGAAATCATGCCAACGCCGAGCAGTTCGCTGTTGACTCGTGAAAGCGAATTGAACAACGCCATTCGCATGCTTCGTTTGTAAACTTCGTCGGCTACGACTTTGAACCGTTTCCGCTCGTTCGGTTCGTTGGTGAAGGCTTTGACGACACGCAGATAGGTAAGTGCCTGATAGAGGCGATTCAATAAATTCGCCGACTCTTCAACGGCTTTTTTGTTGGCGCGTTTGGTGAGTTTGGCCAGCATCACCATCAGGTATCCGGCAATCGGACAGATTAACATCGAGAACAGTAGAAGACGCCAGTTAAACCAGGCTGCTCCAGCCAGGCAGACGGCCATCTTCAGCGGCTCGCGAACGGTTTTGCCAAACAGGACGGAGATTGCCTGACCGATCGCGCCCGTCTCGCCACGGATTCGACTGACCAAATCGCCGGTGCCTCGCACGCCCAGTTCAGAAACTTCCATGTCCAGTACGTTGCGAAAAACATCGTTCTGCATATCGAGAACCGTTCGCTGTCCCACGCGAGCGACTAACAGCATGTTGCCCATCAGAAACATTCCGCGCATCACTGTTCCAAAGAACATCAGCCCCATCAACCAGCCGAGCGTCGTGAAAGCGTCTTTGGGCGCCCATCGTTTGATCGTCGGAGCATAGTAGTCCGTCCATGACTTGGCAGTCTGTTCGGATTTCATTTCTGATTTCGCGAATCGAATTTTGGTTTCGAATTCTGCGACGTCGAGATTGTCTGCCCGCGCGGCGGCGATCGTTGCTTCGAGGTCCGCGATGTTCTGTTTGTGTTCGGCAATCCGGGTTAGCGATTCTTCGGTGCGCTCATCAACCCAGTTGTGCAGTGACTTCTTCTGCATCACCAGTTCGATGAAAGGATAGACGGCGCCCATGTTGGCGCCCCAGAGTAACGCAACGAGCATGCTGCAGACAAAAGATCCGATCAGGGACCATTTGTACTTCAGCGTCATCATTAGTGCGCGTCGAAGATTAATCATGTCGTTTCGCGTCTGCTTCCGTGCGTTTGCGATTTGTATTGCGGGACCGTATTTTACGATCCCTGCAGGATTTGAACCAACCCCAGTCTGGCTATTTTCAACCCGCTGGTATCACACCAAAAAAGCATTCAGGCTAGAGCTTTTTCAAAGCTGAATTGACAGGCGTTGTGTTTACGCTCGTGTAAGCATGTCTCACGCAAACGTGAGGCATGGCACCCAATTGACTGATCAAATCAGGCCTGACAGGCCACCAGCTAAAGCCAGTACTTCGAACCGCTAGGCTGCTTTCCTGATGCTTGCGACAGCATTCTTCTTGCATTCGACAAACAGCGAATCCGGCTTGCGAATGTTTCCGTCCTCTGAATCCAGCTCAAACGACTCGTAGTTTTCAATGCTGCTTTCAGTTGCCGTTTGGACTTTGAAGTCGGTAAATCCACGTGCGGAACAAAGTGCTTTCAGTGAATAGCGATCGTACATCCAGCGATGAATTTCGCCCTGATTTCGAAACATGCCTTCGTCAAAAGATCGCAGCGCATCTTTGCCAATCAGTTTGCGAATTGTCCAACGCGTGAATCTGAGTTTGGCGTTTTTGAATCGTGTGCCAGTTCGTTGGGCGAATGAGAGTTTGCGAGGATTGTGCTGATCCCCGCTCTGCCCCATGTCCTGGCAGCGGGAAAATTCATCGCCGACACGCGAACGGACAAAGCCGGAATTTTTGATCTCGTCGCCGGCCATGTATTGGCCCATCGAACCACCTGAATAGCTTCGTACAAGCTGGTCCAGAAGTTCCATCTTCATCCACTTGTAGTTGATCGCTGCGCTTTCATTGCCAGACCAGGCTTCGCGATGATAATTCAGGTAGAGCGTCGCGATTTGTTCGAGATTCGGCACCACAATTCTAAGCACACCACCTGGACGAAGTACGCGATAGCATTCGTCAAGCAGTTTTTCACCGTCTTGCGGATCGAGGTGTTCCAGGACGTGCGAATGGTACACACCGTCAAATCGATTGTCTTCAAAGGGAAGACCTTTGGTGATATCGCACGGGGCAACCGCTGGATCGTAAGATTCCAAATCGATGTTCGTCCAGTCGTGATGAAACCTTCGGCCACAACCGACGTTAAGCAGCTTGGGGGCTGAGTTCGAATTGGTGAATTGCTGATTCAATTTTTCGTATCGTCTACGCCAGTTTAATGCCAAGCCGACCGGTGTAGTCGACTCGATGGAGGAACATTTTTACGTTGTGTTTTGCAAAGTATTCATCAACGGCTTTGCGACAGCCCTGCCAATGGCCATAGTCATCGATGATGAGCACGCCACCAGGAACAAGCTTCGGAAACAGGATTTCCAGTTCGCACCTGGTTGACTCGTACCAGTCGGTATCAAGTCGCAACAGTGCGATCGTTTCGGGTGCTTCGAGCGGCAACGTGTCTTCGACTTTTCCTTTTACGAAACGGAGCATCGATTCAGGGTAGTCCGTTTCGCGCAGTGTTTGTTTGACAGTTTCCAGACCACAGCGGCACCAGATGCTGTCCCGAGCTTCCGATTGGTCGAGGTCTGCGTCGGCCAGCATTTGATCTGCTGAATGTCCGTTGAAGTCTACATCGTTTTCAGTTGGCTCGGACATGCCCTCGTACGTGTCATACATCCAAAGCGTTCGATCGCCAGTGGACAGAGCTTTCAAGCTTCGCGCGACCGCTGACATGCTGCCGCCTTTCCAAACTCCGCATTCGACGATGTCACCAGCAATTTGGTTTTTGTGCAGGTAGTCAACTGCATCGCAAAGCGCCAGAATTCGCTCTGGCGAAGTCATCGTGAAGGGAGTGACCGCTTCGATGATGTTGCGTTGGCATGGCGATGAATCTGGAAAGCGGTCTGCTAGCTGTTGCGAAGTGCTGTCAGCGCGCGATTTCGCTGCGGTTTTCCTGGTTTTTCGAAATGGGCGCGTCAGGAGTTTCATGGTTCGGCTAAAAAAATTGCATCTTCTGGGTGACAATTAACAAATACGTTAATGTCCGTAAACGTCAGATGTTGCGGCGAAAAAAAGCCGATAGGGTTAAAACGCTTCGTGCCTTGACCTAATCACGCCATTTCCGTATCCCAATGTGCCATGTCTGAAGCATTCGAAACACCTGTTCTGTTCTGCGTCTTCAACCGTCCCGAGTTAACGGCACGGGTTTTTGAAGCGATTCGTGAACTCAAGCCAAAACACTTGTTTGTCGCCAGTGACGGGCCTCGAGCCGACCGCGAAGGTGAAGCCATCAAGGTCGCTGAGACACGGAAAATCGTGAGCAAAATTGACTGGCCCTGCGAAGTGAAAACGCGATACCAGTCAGAGAATCTTGGCTGTAAGCGAGCGATGTCATCAGCAATTAGTTGGGCTTTCGAGCACACCGAACAGCTGATTATTCTTGAAGATGACTGTCTGCCACACCTGTCGTTTTTCAGATACTGCGAATCATTACTGGATCGATATCGTGACAATCCGGAAGTCATGATGATCAGCGGAAACAACTTCCAGAATTCACGTCGTAGCGACGCCAGCTACTATTTTTCCCGCTGGACTCACATCTGGGGTTGGGCCACGTGGAAAAGTGCATGGCAGCATTTTGACGTTGATATTTCCACCTGGCCAGATGTCAAGAGGACTGCGAAATTACGTTCGATCTTCAAAGATCCTCTCCAATATGCCTACTGGTCGCGAACTCTGGATTTACAGCATGCGGGCAAAATCAATACGTGGGACTTTCCCTGGGCGTATTGTGTTTGGTCTAACGGCGGTTTGAGTATTCTGCCTGAAAAAAATCTGGTCACAAATATTGGGTTTGGCAGCGATGCGACCCACACAACCGACCCCGAATCGAAGCTGTCAGAGATCCCTGCTGTTGATGTAGGTTTGTTGTTTCATCCATTGGACATTAAGATCAACGAAGAAGCAGATCGGTACACGTGGAATTCCATTTTCCTTTCAGGGGTTACGGGATCCAGTGTGCCAGCTCCCTTTTGGAAAAGGAAGTTGAGTCTGTTTCGTAGACGGAAACCGAAATCAACCGAAGCTGCCTGACAATGAAGATCGCAATCGTCGCGCCCTACGCTACTGTCGCTCCCCATTTCGAAGCTGAACTCGAAATTGCTCAAAAACACCTCGACGCTGGCGACGAAGTGATCCTGCTGAACTGTGAAGGTCAGCTTTCAAATTGTGACTTCAACATTGATCGTGACCCGGCGAAGTGTGCGAGTTGTCGCGGTCGACGTGAACATGGGCTTGAGTTGCTGTCACCGCAGTGCAAAACGTATTCTTTTGGTTTGACCAAGCCGTTGGCGATTCCGCGGTTTACATCTTTACAGGCATTGATGGCCTGGAAAGTCGATAACTTTGACATTGGTTACGCGGCGCTTTCTTCGCTTGTGTCAGTCTGTCGGGATCCAGAACCGGACCTTGAAGAGCACGCTGATTTACTGCGAAAGTTCATTGAATCAGCTCTTTCAGCCTGGCATCAGACGCTCGACTTTATTGAACTTTGTCGGCCAGATCGAATCTACGTCTATAACGGCAGGTTCGCGGCAATGAGAGCCGTTTTTCGCGCTTGTCAAAGCTCTGGCGTTGAGTGCTTCATGCATGAGCGTGGTTGTGATTTGAACCACTACGATGTTTTGGAAAATCATTTGCCACACGATATTGCCGGCATTGATAGCGTCATTCGCAAGCTCTGGGATGAGGCAAATGAGACGATCCGCGGTGCCGTGGGAGCGTCCTGGTACAAGGATCGCGTCGAACGGGTTGAACGGAATTGGCATTCATTTACCAAAGAACAACAGGCTGGCCTGCTGCCTGAGGGATTCGATGACTCTTGTCGCAACGTATCGATATTCTGTTCCTCGGATGATGAATTCGTGGCGATTGGCGACTGCTGGAAAAACACACTTTATCCAAATCAGGTGGACGCAATTGGTGCGATTGCCGCTTCGATGATGGAAGCTTCGCCAAAGACAAAGCTGTATCTGCGGATGCACCCGAATCTGAAAAATGTTAACAACCTGCGAAAACGTCAAATGATGGCGTTGGATTATCCAAACCTGACGATCATTGCTGCAGATGATTCGGTCGATACTTACGCTTTGATGAACGCCAGCGACCAGACAGTTTCTTTCGGTTCAAGCGTTGGCATGGAAGCCGTCTACTGGGGCAAGCCTTCTGTGTTGCTTGGTCCCTGCCTCTATCAGGATCTTGGCGGTCCGGTACGTTCGAGTTCCCACGATGAGACGATTCGTTTGCTTTCCAGTGAACTGGAGGCCGTGGACGACAAGACGGGAGCCCTCATGTATGGCCACTGGTTTCAGTCGCGAGGCTATCGTTACAGGTACTTTCAGGCTGAATCGCTGTTCCAGGGCAAATTCAAGGGCGAAGTGGTTCATGATCGTGAAGCCGCAAGATTGGCTGGGAAGAAGAAAAAAGGGAAGCTGCTCTCGATGTTCAAATAGTTTCGCCTGATTCTTCGCAAGCCGACGATCTGAAACGACAACCGCCAAATCATGCCAGCACTTTTGATTCGGCTTGCTGATTGCAGAACGGTGGAATAGCTTTAAGGTTTGAAACTCTCGAATTCAAACCAGCAGGGACAAGGATGTTCTGGCTTTACGAAGCGACGATGTTACCGACCGGGGAAAGTGGAACTGTGCACCGAAAGTGCGCCCCGACGTTGCGAAATTTCTCTGCGCTCGAAACGTCAAATGTTCTCAACCTTGATGAGCACTTGGACTTCTTGAACAGCGCTGCACCGATTCGCGGTGCGATTAACTTTCAGAATATTGTCTGAGGAGCTCCCAGTCGTGAAAATTCCAGGCACTCGACAAACGATCAGTGAAGATGACGTGCAGGCCATTGTCGATGCGATGCACGATCCGCTACTCACGACGGGTCCCCGCGTCGAGGAGTTCGAAAACGCATTTGCAAAAGCAACTGATTCGCGGTTCGCAGTGGCGGTCAACTCGGGAACAGCCGCACTGCACGCAGCAATGCACGCTTGCGGAATCGGCACAGATGAATCAGCCGTGGCAGCACTCGATGAAGTGATCGTCCCCGCGATCAGTTTTGTTGCCACGTCCAACGTTGCGCTTTATCAAAACGCGAAACCGGTCTTTGCCGACGTCGAAGCCGATACGTTGCGGATCGACGTTCGGGACGTTGAACAAAAAATCACGGCCAACACAAAAGCCATCGTGGCAATGGACTACGGCGGACAGCCCTGCGACTACGCGTCGCTTCGAGCCATCGCGGACAGGCATCAGTTGATGCTGGTAGCGGACGCATGTCACTCTCTCGGCGGAAGCGTAGGAGCTCGTGCGGTTGGGGCGCTGGCCGATTGTTCCTGCTTCAGCTTACATCCTGCCAAGCAGATTACGGCTGGTGAAGGTGGCATGATCACGACCGATGATCAGGATTTGGCCACAGCCATGCGAGCGTTTCGGAATCATGGAATTGGTTCCAATCACCGACAACGGCAGAAGCAGGCAACGCATCGTTACACCATGGAAGCGTTGGGCTACAACTATCGTTTGACTGATATTCAGTGTGCCCTTGGGATTTCGCAGCTCAGGAAACTCCACGAGTTCACTCGTTTGCGAAACGAAGTTGCTGCCGTTTACGACGATTTGCTCTGTGGTTGTGAGTTTCTGACGCCGTTGACGACGGTAAGAGGAGTTCGACACGCTCGCCATCTGTACGTCGTCAAGTGGAATGCTGAATCATCCGGAATCACTCGCGACGAAGCTTTCGGCAGGCTTCGCGAGCGTGGTATCGGCGTCAACGTTCACTACCAGCCGATCTATCAACAGCCGTACTATCAACGTCAAATCGCCAGCAAGTCGATCGATGCTCCCTGGTGCCCGGTTGCCGATGAAGTTTATCAGTCGATTCTGTCTCTGCCAGTATTTCCAGGTATGACGCTGGAGCAAATTAGCTATGTCGTCGAGAGTCTCCACGAAGTCGTGACCGGCGCTGAACTGTTGCGGAGAGTTGCGTGATGAAAACAGCTGCCATTATTCAGGCCCGTATGGGAAGCCATCGATTGCCAGGCAAAGTCCTGCAGGATATCGCCGGTGCACCAATGATTGATCGCGTCGTTGAGCGGGTGCGCCAATGCAAATCGATCGACGGAGTGATCGTGGCGACTTCCACGAATGCTTCCGATGACATCCTTGCCGACCACTGTCGTCGTCTTGGTGTCAACGTTGTCCGTGGCAGCGAACACGATGTGCTTTCTCGCTATGCATTGGCTGCAGAAAAGTATCACTGCGAGACGGTCGTTCGAATCACTTCCGACTGTCCACTTGTTGACCCGGATATTGTCGATTGCGTTGTCCATGAAGTCACCGAAAATCCAGGCGTGCAGTACGCTTGCAACTTTTTTCCACAACGCCTGTTTCCTCGCGGCCTCGACGCAGAAGCACTGACTGCACAAACGCTGAAGCAAATTCATGCCGAGGCTACGACACCGCGGCATCGCGAACACGTCACGCTGAAGATCTACGAAAATCCGTCACGTTTCAACATCGCGTCGATTTCAAATCGGCTCGACCATTCGCACCTGCGTTGGACGGTCGATACCGATCAGGATCTGGAACTCGTGCGAACGATTTACGAACATTTTCTTGGTAGTGGTCTTGAATCTTTTGGCTACCCGGAAATCATGAAAGCGCTGACGCAGAACTGGCATTGGTGCCAGATTAACAGGGAAGTTATTCAAAAGGCAGCTTGAGCCATGAGTGAATTATTTACTCAGTCCAAAACGTCACTGATGAATGTCGTTATCCGAGCCGACGCCGGACCTGCCGTTGGGACAGGACACGTGATGCGAATGATGGCGCTCGGCGAGGCCTGTTGCAAGCTTGGCGCAAGCGTCACCATGCTCAGCGGCGAACTTCCTGCGGGCCTGGTGCGGCGGCTCCTGGGCTGTGGAATCGATGTTTGTCAGCTGGAAGAATCGAATAGCGATCAAAGTGACGCCCTGGAAACGCTTGAATTTGCAGCACGGGAAAATGCGGACTGGATCGTGCTCGATGGGTACGGATTTGATGTGCCGTACCAACAAGCGATGGCTGGCTCCAGCGCCGAAGTCATGATGATGGACGATGGGAACCTTGCTGATCCAAACCTTGTTGATGCGATTCTGAATCAGAACGCCTACGCAGACAATCACGACGACGATCAGCAAATTTTGTCTGGCTGTCAGTACACGTTGTTGCGATCCGAATTTCTGTCAGCGAGCGCCTGTGAAACGAAGACCATTCGTCAGGTTGCGCGGCGGATTCTGGTGACGCTCGGCGGTTGCGATGATGCCAACTGGACGCATCAGGTCTTGCAATCCCTCGCCGAAATTGGATCTCAAAAACTGATCGTCGATGTCGTGGTTGGCGCCGGCTATCGGCATCTTGATTCATTGGTGGAACTCAAACGCAGTCTTCCGTTTTCAATTCGTATTCATCGCAACGTTGATCGAATGGTCGACGTGATGCAACGAGTCGACTTTGCAATCACCGCTGGTGGTTCGACCTGTTACGAACTTGCTCGATGTGGTGTTCCAGCGTTGGCGATTCCGGTTGCCGAAAATCAGGAGCCGATCGTCAAAGCGCTTTCGGAAATGGAAACCGTCGCTGCTTTCGAGCCAACGGGCGTCGCGGCTCAGGACATTGCGACGATGTCGAAGATGGTTCGTCAGCTACTGCGGAATCCAAAAGCCAGAAATCGCATGTCCGAGGCTGGAAGAACGCTGGTTGATGGCCAGGGCGCTTTTCGAATCGCCCGGAAAATGGCCAACTGGGGCGTCACCTTCAGAGACGCCAGTCTCGACGACGCCAGGCAACTTCTTGCGTGGCGCAACGACCCGGAAGTTCGGTCGGTATCGTTCGACAAAGAAGTTGTTTCCCTGGCAACCTATCAAACCTGGTTGGAGCGCCAACTGGAAAGCAACAATTGCCGCCTGTTGATTGCGCAGACGCGCAAAGGACAGCCGATCGGCCAGGTTCGGCTCAATTATGACAATCCACAGCAGGCCCGGATCTGTCTTTCGCTTGATCATACTCGTCGTGCCAAAGGGCTTGGTCGAGCCATTATTGAAAAAGCGTGCCAGCTCGGATTCGAAGAAAATCCAATCATGGATTCGATTGTCGCTCAGATCGCACCGGGCAACGTCGCTTCTGAGCGAGCCTTCCGCAGCGTCGGTTTCGTGCAGTCACAGCCAACGATGATCAATAAAAAGCTCGCGTTTCAATTCGTGCTCTGGCGAGATGTCGATCGCAGACAACGTCGCTCGGTCGCCTGAATTGGGACCTACAGCAAATCGCTTTGTGCCGATAGAATGCTGCGATTCCCAACAACGTCGCACTACACGTAGAAACTCTCTTGGCATCCAGTTCTTCGCAATCGCCAGCCTGGCGAAAGCTCTATCCGTTTCAATCGAACTTTCACGACGCAGCTGGTCACCGGATGCACTACGTCGATGAAGGCGATCGCCATGCGCCTCCTGTATTGATGGTGCACGGCAATCCAACCTGGTCCTTCTACTACCGCAATCTTGTCGACGGATTGTCGGATCGGTATCGAACGATTGCAGTGGACCATATTGGTTGCGGATTGAGCGACAAGCCAGCGGATTTTGACTACTGTTTGCAGAGCCACATCGACAATGTGGCCAGTTTGGTGGAGAGTCTCGATCTGCAGAACGTGACGCTGGTCGCTCACGACTGGGGCGGTTCGATTGGCTTGGGAGCATTGCAAAAGTTGCGACAGCGGTTTTCGAAGATTGTCCTGTTCAACACCGCTGCGTTTCCGCCGCCGTACATTCCGTTTCGTATTCGCGTCTGCCGTTGGCCGCTGGTCGGGAAGTTGGGGCTACAGGGATTCAATCTGTTCGCCAGAGCCGCGATCACGATGGCGACTGAACGTGGACAGGGGCTGCCGCGCGAGGTCGCTGATGGTTTGTTGGCACCCTACGATTCGTGGTCGAACCGAATTGCGACCTACAAGTTCGTCAAAGACATTCCTCTTTCGTCTTCGCATCGTACCTGGTCGGTGCTGGAACAAATCGAAGCCGGTTTGCCTGAACTTTCATCGATGCCCATTCGTTTAATTTGGGGCATGAAGGATTGGTGCTTCCGCCCCGAGTGCCTCGATCGATTGATTTCGCATTGGCCCGACGCAGAAGTGACCCGCTTTGAAAACGGCGGACATTACATCGTGGAAGACGAACCAGAACAGGTTGTTGCTCTGGTTCGCGAATTCCTGGACGCTTCGAAATGAATGCAGCCGTAACGTGGAAAGACGGCTATTCCCTCGGGCGACTTGCTGAGATCGCTTGTGTTCTGGAGGTCACGGCTTCAAAACCTGGCAACGTTCATCGTGGCGCAGATTTTGAAGATGTGACCTTCCTTGATTTCGCCGCCAGTGCCGTCGCGATGGGCCAGGCGATCGATGAAAGTGTATCGGCCGGTTACGGCGAGACTGTTTTGGCGGTCGCGAATCGGACCATGCAAGTCGCTGGTTCGAATACGAACCTGGGAATCAACCTGCTGATTAGCCTGTTGGTTGTTGCGTGTCGGGGCGGCAAATTCCTGGATAGGGCTTCCGTCGATTCCAGTCTGCAACAGCTCGACGCAGATGATTCGAGCAAGGTTTTTGAGGCGATTCGTTTGATGAATCCTGGTGGCATGGGCAACGTCACGAACCATTCGATCACAGGTGCTGCGCCGACTTCATTGATCGAAGCGATGGAAGCCGCAAAAGATCGGGACCTGGTCGCGGCTCAGTTTACCAATGGCTTTGCGGACGTTTTTGACAACGCCCTGCCCTGGATCTGCGAAGGTCGTGCCAGGTTTGACAGTCTCGTTGAAGGCATTGTCTGGGCACACGTTCGGATGATGGCCTCGTGTCCTGATACGTTGATCGCCCGAAAGTGCGGACTTGAGGTTGCTCAACAGAGCAGCGCGATGGCAAGCAAGGCGATCGACGAACTACAGCATGGTCGCGAAGCGTTCTTTTCTGCAGTTTCCAACCTGGACTTTTGGCTCCGATCGGATGGGCATCGAAGGAATCCGGGTGCCTCGGCGGATATGGTCGCTGCAGGATTGTTTGTCGGACTCTACAATGGCGACATTACACCACCGTTTTCATCCCAAGAGAAGTTTTGAATTGCCATGGCCGGAAACGCGTTTGAAGTTTCACTCGAGAAAGAAAGCCTCGTTTTCTCATCAGCTCACTTCATTACCTTCAACGGAAATATCTGCGAGCAACTCCATGGACACAACTATCGTTGCAAATGTCGTGTTATCGGATCGCTTGACGAAAACGGATACGTGATCGATTTCATTGCCTTGAGAGATACGCTTCAGGCGATCGTTGGCGAGCTTGATCATCGTGTGCTACTGCCGACAGCACATTCAGCGATCTCGGTTGTGACTGAAGAAGACGAAGTCGTGGCTCGCTTTGAAAAGAAACGTTGGGTGTTTCCCAAAGAAGACTGTGTGCTCTTGCCGGTCGCCAACACAACGGCCGAACTGTTGGCGGACTGGATTGGGAAGCAGTTGCTGGCGAGACTGAGCACTGAATCCAAAACAACGCTTGAGCGGATCGTCGTTTCGGTCGACGAGAACCACGGGCAGTGGGCCAGTGCTGAGTTGCGCGTCGAGTAGATGGACGCGCAGATCACAGGCCAGAGGCGCAAGAGTCCTATGCCGCCTGTTCTGCTAGTTCAACAGCGAGCCGTAAACTTCGCTCGTTCCTTCAGCCATGCTGATGTCTGACAGGCAGGTTCGCTGACGGACGTAGGCACTCTGGCTCATCTTTGCCCAGCCTGAAGTATCGCCAACGAGCGATTCAATCTTCTTCGCGAGGTCTTCGGCGCTTCCTGCTTCAAAGATCAAACCATCGACATTGTCACGAACAGCTTCAGGAATTCCCTCGACATTGCTGGCGACAACGGGAACGGCATTGGCCATCGACTCCAGAACGACCATCGGAAGTCCTTCTCCGTACAATGAAGGAAGAACGAACAGGTCCATCATGCGAATTTGCTCATTCACATTGGTCTGAAAACCGGTCCACGTAATCATCTCCGAGATGTCCAGTCGGTTCACATGTTCCATCACTTCGGCTTCGTACTCTGGCGTTTCAAACTGACCGACTGCACGCAAGTGAATTTTGGTTCCGCGCTGTTTCATCAGTGACAACGCGTCAAGCAATACTTCTACGCCTTTGCGCGGGCGAAACAGTGCCATCGTGCCGATCGTCCAGGTAGCGTTGGCTGCTGGCGGTTCTCTTTGTGGCAGATCTTCGATAGCGGCAACGCCGTTTGAAACAACGGTCAGCTTTACTGTCGGATGCCCAAGAGTGGCCATGTAGTTCATTAACGAATTGGAAACACAGATCATGCGATCAACCTGACGCAACGACCATGTTTCGACTTTTGTATTGATCCAGTTTTTCAGTCCCCGACAACTGTCGCGTCCCGTTGGGCTGTGGACGTGATACACCAATGGGCATCCCGTCGCACGCGCAGCCAAACTTCCGACCAACAGCGAACGTGGCGTGTGGGCGTGAATCAGTTGATAGCCTTCTTTTCGAATCAGTTTGGCGACCTGTCGGTAGCACAGCACATCAAATTTGTTACGCATACTGAGTTCGTGAAGAGGAACGTCAGATCGTCGAACCTGTGGAAATTTGTCCGCTTTGACGCAGGCGAATCCAGCTTCGTAGCCGAACTGAGGCAGAGCCATCGCCAGCAAGTCCTGTACGCGTTCAGCGCCTGCGAAATGTTCGCCGTTGATGAGGTGCAGGATTCGCTTGGTCGCTTTTTCAGTAGCGACTGCAGGTGGAGACAGTATTTCAGTTGATTTCAGGATCACGGTTGAATTCCAATGGACTACGCAGTTTTGAAAGCGTAGGTCGCAGGAATCGTCGTGGGGCCCGGGCTCATCAGAGAGTTATCAGGCATGCGCATCAAGAGGCGCATATTCCCCGTGATCGTTACAATCGGAAGCAAACAGCTTATCCAGCGCGTCGTTGATCCTGGCCGTAGTACGGTGCAGGCTGTTGAGGTGCTTGAGGCTGCATTGGAATCGTCGGCGGATACACGCCAGTTGGAGGAGCCGGGTGAATCATTGGCGTGGTCGCCGCTGCTGGTGCTGCCTGATGACGAATTTCGTATCCAAGAATCGATTCGCAAACGTCGATCAGTTTGTCAGCATAGTCGCTGAAGCGATACCGGGTGTGGACTCGTTCGATGGACTTCTCTCGCATACCCGCTGCAATTTCTGGTTGGCCAGCAAGCATCCGGATCACGTTGCCGGCGTGATTGTAGTCGCCATAGGGAACCACAAATCCCGATCCGTTTCCGACCGCTTCGGGAGCTCCGCCAGAATCAGAAAAAGTAATCACTGGCAAACTCGAAGCCATCGCTTCGTGGATCACGCATGGAAACGGATCGACGCGCGAAGTCAGCAGAAACGCATCGGAACCCATGAAGTACGGCTCCACATCTTCACGCTCACCAATAAAATGCACGTGTCCGCGGGCTGGCGAATTCTGCAAGTCGAGTTGAACGTAGTGATAGGGAGAGTGTGTCCAGCGAGGTCCTTCGCCGACCCAAACGAAATGAATCGGTGTGTTTGACTGGTTTTGCGAAACTGTGGATCGGGCAATGTTGACGTAGTGATCGATGCCCTTTCGCAGGTCCAGTGTGCCACAACCAAGAACAATAAAAGCATTCTCGGGCAGGCCCAACTCTTTGCGGATTCGTTGATACGATTCGTCGCGGCTGATTCCAGTACCAAAATTTGGATTCAAAAGTCCCTGGGAAAGAACAAGTCCCTTGCCATAGGGGACATCAGTGAACAATTCGGTTGCTTCGCGAACGGCATGGACAGGAAACACGATGCGATGAGAGGCATCGAAAACGGTGGTGTAATCCTGGTGTGTGTAGGAAGATGGAAGTTCGTGGACCAGGGAGATCAATGGCACGCCGTGTTTGGCAAGTTCAGCAGCAGCGAAGCGAGACTCCATGCTGTTGCAAACGGCCATGACGGGAGCATTTCCTTTTTCACGACTGACAAATTTTGAGATTCGCTTGCCGAGTTCTTCGCCTGGTTCGCGAGGAAGATTCATGCAGTCGACGACGCCGTTTTCTTCAAACTCAGACGCCAGGAAACCGCCGCTGTGCAAAATCGTTTCGCACTGAATGTCGCAGTTGGCGTGGAAATGTTTGAGGATGTTCAGAATGATCTTGGGTGCGCCGGTACGAGTTGCCTCGTGTGAGACGAACAGGACCCGTCGTCGTTTTGATTCTGAACTGGATTTATTCTTTCGCGAACGAAAAAGTCTCATAGTTGATCCTGGAATGGCAGCCGTGGAGGCAAGTTGTGGAGGGCGTTCTATCGTCGAATGTGACGTTTCGAACTCTCACTGAAAATCGGCATAATGAAACTCAAACTTGTTAAGTTTTGCCGATTAAGTAAGAGATACCCTTCCGCGGGCGGACTTTAGCAGGCTGTCGTAAGCAAAGACAGGCCGTTGAAGATTCGCTGCTAGCGTATTTTTGAGTCCAGCATGGAAACGTGGTTCCCACCAATTGCTGCATGTTTCGGTGCCATGCATGTCACCTTTGATTGCAAGGTCTCTGTTGCCGCTTGCGCCGTCCGTTGAATCGGAGGGTTTTCCCGCCGTGGGCAGCCCAAGGTCACAATTTCAGGCGGTTCGGGCGAACAGATTTTGAAATGGACGGCTGTTTTCGACGGCTTCTTCAACGGTGCTATCACTGGCGATTCGCCCCATGCGCATCACGATGACGCGGTCGGCCAAACTTAGAGAAGCTGGTCGGTGCGTCACAATAATGGTCGTTCGTCCACGGATGAATGACTCCAGCTCACCATGAATCAGTGATTCCGTTTGACCATCGACCTGACTGGTGGCTTCATCGAGAATCAGGATCCGCGGGTTGACCAGTACGGCACGGGCAATCGCGACACGCTGTCGCTGCCCGGCTGAAAGATGACTTCCGTTGTCACCGATCATGGAATCAAGGCCATCTGGCATCGCATCAACGAAATCATGGAGCCGAGCCGTCTGGATCGCTTCTTCGAATTCAGCTTCTGTGGCATCGGGGTTTCCGTAGAGAACGTTTTCCCGGATTGAACCGTGGAACAGAACGGAATCCTGAGTCACCCACGCAATTTGGCGGCGGAGTTTTCGAGGGCTAACATCCTTGATGTTGACGCCATCAATCATGATGCGTCCCCGATTCGGATCGTAAAATCGACACAGCAAGTTCATCAGCGTTGACTTGCCCGAGCCGTTGCCGCCAACAATGGCCAGGGTTTGCTTGTAAGGGATCTCCAGAGAAATGCGACGCAGCACCGGTTGCTTCGGCTTGTAGGCAAAAAGAACATCATCAAATGTAATCGCTTCACTGTGGTTTGGGACAGGAACGGGAGACTCCGGAGTCTTGACACGGTTGTCGACGTCATAGGTGCGAAACAGATTTTCACACGCTGCATTGCCACGCACGATTACATTGATGACTTCGGTCATTTTTCTGGCGGGATCACTTGCCGCGGCCAACAACGCGTAGAACCAAATCAGCGTCACCGGCCGGATCGGTGTGGCACTCATCCGGATCCCCAGCAGCGTCGTTTCCCGATTGAGTACCAACCAGGCTCCAGCGAGAATCGCAAGTGCGATCGAAATGATACCCAGTAACTCCGATAGCGGTCGCAGCAACGAATCGTACAACGAGATCCTGACGCTCATGTGGTACAGCGTGTTTGCGTTCTTGCGAAAGCGTCGACGTTCGGCTCGCTCCCGGTTGAAGATGCGTACCGTTTTGACTTTTTGAAATGTCTCAATCAAAGTTTGAAAAACGTCTGCCATGCCCTGCATTTCGTTTTGCGTCGATCGCTTCATGCGGCCCGAAAGACTGCGAACAAGCAGGAAACCTGCTGGCAGAATAATCAACGAAAGCAGCAACAGTGGCAGCGAAATCCAGGCCGCCATGATGAGGCACGTCACCATCTTTAACGGTTCACGCAGGCATTTGCCGTAGAACACTTTCAAGCCGCTGCTGACCATCAGCATGTTGTGGGACAGGTGCGTCATCATGTTTGACGTACCCAGTCGATCGATACGTTGCTGATCCAGTTCAAGTGCTTTGCGATAGTAGATTCGCCGCAAATCCATCACGGTCTTACTGGCGACTCGGGCTGTCAAATAGGCGCTGGCAACCAGAAAGCAACCTTTTAAAAGTGTTACGATCAACAGCCACGACATCGCGGTGACCAGCGTTTTGAACGGATCGTCCGGTGCCCAGCGTTTGATAAACGGTCTTACGCTGGTTTCGTAACGCAGCAACAGTTTGTTTTCAGATTCGAGCTGATCCTTGCTGATATCCAGACGAAGTTGAATCCGGTGTTGCTCTGACGGATCAATCCCAACATCGGCGACCTTTGACTCGTAGTCTGCGATATCGGTGTTGAGTTTCTTGATCGCACGGGTCGAGTTTTCGATTTCCGTGTCGATCCAGTCGTGAAACGTCTCGCCTTTGAGGACGACCTGGACCACAGGAAGAATGGCTGAGATACTGGCCGACCAAAGAACCGAGATCATGACTGCGCACAGGACAGCACCAAGGATCGACCACTTGTAGCGGAGCGACATTAGAACTGCGCGAAAGAAAGGCTTCATCAGGATGCTTGTTTCGGAACTCCAGCGCGAGCCGGATTGGTGGGCGGTATCTGGGCAGGAATGTTGGCGATTCCAGTCGGGACCGTCAACAACAATCTCATCGGCTTTCTTTCACCAATGAGAATAAACCCGATTCGTATTTGCTCACGCTAGCAAGAGCCTGCGAAGAATGGGCAGGATGGGCGCTGGATGGGCTTCTATTGCCTGGAGTCGGTGAGGGATTCGCGAGCGTCTGATTTTCGCTTCCACAATATTCTGCGTATCAGCTGTTCAGCAATCGTGGCAGCCGTAGCAAAGACATAGCACCCTGTCGATTAATCAATCAGGTTTGACAGGCACTAGCCAACTCGCAGGATCGACTCGATACGGCGAATTACTTCGTCGGCAGGATAACTCGCGTTGGGCAAGGCAATATTCTCACTCGACTCGATCCAACCAGCAACTTTTCGCTCTGCGGCGATCGCTGTACTGTGCTTCCGGTTGCCGAAGTGATCGCCAATTTCGGAAAACGCGGCACCGGTGTGCTGCCGAGCCAGATACATGGCCAACATTCTGGCCACACTAACGCGTTTGCGACGACTTGAAGATCGAATCTCATTCGACTTAACACCACAGAAATCGCAAACCGCCTGCTCGATGCCGTTGATCGTGGCTCCGATCGAAGAAAAGGCCAGCAAATCGCTCAATACATCCTGAGCAAGATTCATGGTGACTTTTTCCTGAAGCGAAACTGAAACCGCAAATAGCCGATTGATCGCACCAAGAATTCGTCGCACGTCACGCGTCATATGCTGAGCAATCAACTCGCGAACATCCATCGGCAATGCAAAGCCTCGCTGTTGACAGATGTTCTCGATGATCGAAACGCGACCTTCGAAACTTGGATACTGCAACGGACAAGTCAATCCGCCGGTAAGTCTGGCAGCCAGATCGTTGCCGATGCCCTCAAGCTCAATCGGTGGACGATCCGCAGAAACGACGACCTGCTTTCCTGCACGAGCCAGGTGATCGACCGTTTGTAGAAACTCATTCAGTGTCGCACGCTTGCTGGAAAAGAACTGAATGTCGTCGATCGCAAGGATGTCCAGGTCACGATACCGACGCCGGAACATGGGCAATCCACTTCCGCCGCGAAGCGAACCGATGAACTCAGTTGTAAACTGTTCAGCCGAAAGATAGACACAACGACTGCGACGAAGCCGACGACGAAAATCGTTAACGATCGCTTCGAGCAAATGGGACTTGCCACTGCCCGTCGGTCCATAAATCAACAGCGGAGAAAACTCTCCTGGATGATCAAAGACCTGTTCGACAGATGCACGTGCCAGACGGTTTTCGTCTCCGAACCAGAATGACTTGACGTAGCGAGCTGACTTTGAACTCTTGCTGCGCGATCTGGGCGACCGGGGTGTTTCATCTTCCGGTTGGTGAAACGCAAAAAACGTTTGAGGATCCTTCTCTTCGATGAATCCAGTTTCTGTTTCCTGGTGCGGATCTGCGTCCGCTGAAACATCGATGCCCGGTTGGGCTCGGGTCGTGAACTGAATCCCGATCTCGGGACCTGCAATCCGCTGGACGGCTTCCTTGACGTCACCAGAAAATCGCGTCTGCAGCCGACCAAGACTGAAAGCGTTGGAAGCGAAAACATGAACTCGTTCTCCATCGAAGGCAATCGGGTCCGAACCCTCGAACCACATCTCAAAGATGGTAGGGCCAATTTGATCAGCCAGAGTTTCTGCGATCGCTTTGGCTACCTGAGCCTGACGCTCGTTGGTGGGGAGTGGAGATGAATCCTTAATCGACAAAGTCACATCCTGAGGCTTATCGAATTTGATGGATCGTGATCGCATCAATTCCATTAAAAATAGAACTGCGAAGCCGCTTCGTTGCGTCGCTCTCAGTCCCAATCACTGAGCCGCGATTTTAGGTTTGCTAGCACTGCTGTCAAAGGCGTATTTGAATTTCACGTTAAGAAAACGCAAATCAGAAATTAAGAGCCTGCGTTTTCGAAAACTTTGAAAGATTTCAACAGGCTCTTTCGCCAAAAATATGTTGACAGTGTGTGGATAACGCGTCCGAAAAACGAGCCTAAAAAAGCAGTTAATTATCGTCCCGCCTTTGCGGCAGGCAAAAGGCTTTGGAAATCGTTGCTCAGTGCCGTGTTTCCTCGTGGATTGTTCAATTCCAAAATTAAAGCCAGCTGTTGAACCGGGTTTTTCCTGTCGATCACGGCAGGACGTTTCATCAACAGCCCACTACGCTTTGCAAGATAGAGCCCGGCCCAGTGAGTCGGCTGTGCACGCAACTGATGCGATTGCTGCAGTATCTGAAGCAGTTGACTCGGATCGCCAGTCCAGCCTCGATAGGTAATGCGTTGAACTCGATGGTTGGCATCAAAGTAGTAGGTAAGCGAACCATGTAAGTCCCAGGAGTTTGTTCCAGTCACAAGTGCAACTCGCAATCCATGAAGCCCCTGGTCGACGGGCGAAGTCGAAACGCGATCCCAACGCGAAGTGATTGCCTGTTCGGTGATGTCGAATCGAAACAATGAAGCCAAATCAATGGTGGGACTGATTGGATGCGCTGTCAGGTCGGGACCATGTGCGTCACCTGGAAAGACTACTGTTTCGGCCTTCGCAAAGTCAGGAACCATCCCCGGTTGATTCCAGGCTTGATTTTCTCCCGCCAGAAACGTCGGTGTTTGTGCAAAGCTTGTCGATGCAGAACTCGAATTTGGAATGGAGCCAAAGGGCTGTGCAGTTTGAATATACTGCGCATTCGAACCAATGTTCGCTGTCGGTGTCGACACCTGAGGTGGAAAACCTGTCGATACAGGTGATGCGAGGTTTGTGGGAGGAAGCCCAGCGCCTGGAATCACTGCTGCGCGAGGGTTGATTTGGCCAGCGCCTTCGAAACGGAAGCCGGCAGTTTGCCACGGTGTTTGTTGTTGGCTTTGAACTTGTACGTTGCCCGGCCTGTTGGAGCGTCGTTGATGATGCGAATACAGGACGGGGGCACCGACAATCCCCATCAACACGACCGGTAAGACGAAGGTACGGAACATGACAATGAAACCTCAGTTGGAGAAGGGAGCTAAAAAGTACCCGCGCCTTTGAGGGCTTCGAGACGATTCAGTTGGTCGCTGCCAAAACCATGGCTTCTACAATCGATTTTGGCGATCGCGGAAAGTTTGCGGGCTCGATGCGAAGGCTGCTCAATCGAGTCATCGTCAACAGGTTCCGGCCAGAACAGGAAATACAATCCCGCAAGACGACGATGAGTGTCGTCATGTAGTGAGCGTTTTAGAACGCTGATGCCTTCGTCCAGATGTTTGCTCTCAGCCGAAAGACAATTTCATCCAGGGCACATTCCTCATCAAATTCGCCCGGCACTGCTGCAGGAAGTCTCCACCACTCAATCAGTTTTCCAGGCGAGCATCGTGAATCCCGTTAAAACAATGTCTGTTTCCAGCAAGGTCTTTTCGGAGCGTCCCGGGGCAAGCGAATCGTTACTCCAGCTTGTACAATGTTGGCACGTCGGTTTGTTTTAGTCTCCTCTCCTCGAGCGTCTCCGGCACGGAAATCGCTAGCTCGAGGAGAATTCCAATTCAGTTGTCAGTTTTTTTGGAATTCGTTGAAAGGTTCGTTGCCTTCCTTCGTCATAACGAAAGCTGATGAACTCAGTAGGTATGGATGACCTGCGTGCGCAACGCTTCGTTTACGGGTTGAATCATGGAACAGATCGAAACGGCTAATAAAACGGACCAGGGCGGGAACTCGTTTTGGCGGAAGTTGATTGTCGTCGGCACCGTGGGAGCAATCGGCGCAGTCCTCTATTGGCAATTCGGTTCGCAACTCTCCCTCGAGAACCTCGCCACGCGAGAAACGGAACTGCGCGCCTTTCAGTCTCAGCATCCTGTGCTTGTATTCGCGCTCGCCTTCACGATCTATGTTGCCTATACCGGTATGTCTTTGCCAGGAGCAGCCGCTTTGACATTGGTGTACGGTTGGTATTTTGGATTCACAGAAGCGCTCGTGCTCGTCAGCTTCGCCTCAACGCTTGGTGCCACGATCGCGTTCCTGACCAGCCGATACCTGTTCCGCGATGCAATCATGAATCGGTTTGGCGGCAGACTCGCAAAGTTCAACGAATCACTGGAAGAGGAAGGGCCGTTCTACCTCTTCACGCTTCGATTGATTCCTGCGATTCCATTCTTTATCGTCAATGCGGTCATGGGCCTGACTCCGCTGAAGACGCGCACGTTTTGGTGGATCAGCCAAACAGGTATGCTCGCCGGAACAGCCGTATTCGTTTACGCAGGTTCCCTTGTGCCAGACCTGGCAACGCTCGCAGAAAAAGGTGTCAACGCAGCCTTTACTCCGACGCAAATGACACAGGTCTTCATGGCCTTTGTGCTGATGGGCCTGTTTCCAATGGCCGCACGTTGGGGAATCAGGCAGTTTCGAAAAAGCAAAGCCAGTCGACTCAATGTGAACGCGAGTCCAACACGGTAGTACGAAGGCGGGATAGGCTTCCAGCCTGTCAAATTTGTCAAAGTTGTTTTGCTCGTGAGCCTGTCACCATCATGCAAAATGACCGCGCCCCATCTAAGGCAATTCCAGTGCTTTACCTGAAGATACTTAAAGATACCTAAAGTTCGCAATGCAAAGCGAAGCAAGTAAGGCCGTGAAGCCGAGGCCGATGAGAAACAGCATGGTCGTCAGCGCGCCGTTCCAAAGACGAAGCCAGGTGCCATATGCTTCAATCGCTGGAGCGGTAAGAAAGCAAAGGTTTGCAGTCAAACCACCGAAGCAGATCGCAGCCCAATAGGAAATGTCCGTCACATAGCGAGGAAAAGCGACAAACGACAGGAAAAGCACAAACAGGATTAACACTGCGTTGTAATAGAGTCGGAGTTTTTCCCAGCGGCGCATGATCGGCACGAAGTCAACAGCCACCGTCGATTCCGGTGGTTGCGTCGCAGGTTCGTCGTTTGTTGGAGAGGCGTAGGGATTGGGTCCAGTTTCCATGGCCATGCAAGTCGCTCAACAGAATGGTTCTTGTCTAAGCTGCAAGTTTACTCCCCCAACGTGACATGAACAACGATGAACGGTGTGTCGAAGAGCCTTGTTCATAAGCCAGGTTGGCCACATATGTTCAGCCAACAGCTACTTTTGGTGACAGTTTACTTGAACGAATCCAGATGTTCATTGTGCGAATGTCTTTGCTGAAAAGCCACTTTGTAATTGGTGCTTCGTCAAAGCTGAATTGACGGGTCTCAAGCATCATGGGCGATTCCAGAACTCAATGACAGATTCAACTCCTGGTCTGACGTCTATTTCCTTTTCGGTCGACGTCGCATTTGCAATTAGGGCATGTCCAGCCACCCCACAGCCTTTGTTGATTGTTTTCAGGTTTGCGAAACTTCGGCAGCGGCGTTTCGCAATCAGGGCATACCTTTGTGGATTGCAGCAAAGCCAAGATGAAGACGGCCAACCCGCCTCCGATTCCTCCAACGATTCCACCAATGATTGCAGGGGTCATGGTTTTTCCAAACAGTTAGGAATGACAACATCTGAACGTTACGAACATCGTACCAAAGCTTCGCGGCTGGAACAAAGATGTGAGATCCTCCTTGCTAAACCATGTTACGCAATCCTACATTGGAGAAATCGTGAATTCGAGAACCAGCATGGCCAGGAGTGTGCCCAGAAGAATGTAGGCGACGGCGGGATCGATCAATGAGGGATCAGCCAGGAATTGTTTGACAGAGCCAAGTCGATGCCAGCTGTAGAATCCCAGTGGAATTGTCAGCGCACCAAAAAGGAGCAACGTCCAAAGAGGAGAACCGTGTCGCAACATCACGCCGCAATCACCGACACGGTCAAATGAACCGATGGCAATGTACGCTCCATTGGCAAGTAGACAGAAACCCGTGAAGAACAACGCGATATTGCGGGCGACGGAAAATCGACGAGGCACAAACAGCCAGGCGATTGCAGGAACGGCGCAGCCCAGAATCGGACCAAGCCACACAACGATCGAAGGTCTGGGGTTGGGCGCAACGTCAGTGCGCGAGATTGTCATCGGATGAAGTACGACACGTTTCACGTTGCCACCAGTGGTCAGCGCGCCAACGACGTGACCCATTTCGTGTACGGCCATCATGGCGAACCAACTCAGTGCCAACAGAGAAGCGACGAATACGAATTGGTGAAAACGTTGCATTGAGAAAACTACGCTTTTCAGAGCCCGATCCGATTGGTCAAGGCAACTCCATCCAGGCGAAGCTTCTCATCGGAGAGGCCATAATTCGATCGAGGAGCCCAGGGCCCTGCCCCGAGGAATTGAGACGCTCGTTCGGCGAGAGACTTGTTGCACGAAGCAACGAACGCCGCGTCGCCTGCATCCACAAAATTGGCGTTGTTAAGAATGTCGTTGACCTTCCTGGGATAATCGGACATCAGGTTGCGAAATAGTACTTGAGAAAGATGGTAGCTAAGCTCCTGTCCGTCGTCAGGAGAATGGAAGGCAGCGCCTGACCAGAACATATCGATGGTGTCTGCATTCCAGTAGGCACGATGGCGACGGAGGATTTCGTGATCCACCATAAAATAGGACGAATCCAGTACGACGTCTTCCATGACCTGCGTGACACCCTCGTCCAACCACGCAGGCAAAGGCAGGTGACGCAATAGCGCGTGGTTCAATTCATGTACGATTACTCGTTCGTAATCATCCCCATAGGCTGGGCAAATCGCGAAATGTCCGTATCCCACACTAACAAACAGACCACCTGAAAGGGCAAATTCACCTTCGTCGGAGTAAAAGTCGGATACGTAGTCGTAATAGCTGTCGACGTCAGCGAATAATAGAACAACATGTTTTCCGTAACCCAGCTCGCTGGCGACACCATCGAGAGTTTTCAGGATGACACGCCGTGCGCGTTCGGCAGTGTTTAGCACTCGTTTGCAGAGAGATTCATCCGCGCCAAGCAGCAGGAATTCAGTTGATTCGTAAACCGTGTAATCAAGCGGAAGCGAATGAGCCAATCTGGCCAGCCAGTCACGAGCAATTTGCAACCAGGATTCGTCAAGTGAGTCAGGAGCGATGTTGGACTCGACCCAGGAACCGATCAGATCCCATTTCGGACGCGGCAACGATTCGCGAATCTCGATCGAATTCGGGATCTGTGAAAATGAGTCTTCCATTGAACAAAAGCTGAGGGCCTGGCGGAAGGGTTCACGAGATGGCTTCTCTCTGAAACCAACCAATATCATAGCTGCGATCAGCTTACCAAAAAGAAACCACGTTGCCAAAGAGACATTATCCGCGCCAGCGGCAATCCAGAGCGCGGCCTGCCAGAAGGTATTTGCGACACATGAAACGAGGCAAGCCCCGTTTGACGTACCTGAGATGGTGCCAATGCCAGCCCGCATCGCCAAACAGGGAGAGTGCACAGACTCCTGCGTAAAAACCATGTTGTTCGATCGGCGAACTACTCGCGACGCCAGGCATATCCAAAGGTAAGCCAACGTCCTGTGATGGCCGCAAAGAAAAATTGCAGACCGATTAATGCCATTGGAATCACGGACATGGCTGTGCCGACGTTGAGAGGCACGCCCGGAAACAAAACAAGGCTGAACATCAAGCAAGC
>CAYUNP010000020.1:39150-45288 GCA_964446085.1 uncultured Pirellulaceae bacterium | reverse complement strand
CCGAAGTGGCCAGCAAGTGCCTCGCGATATTGCATCGAGATCGGCTGCATCCACTGGAGCCTTGGGCAGGAGGAAAGGTCTTCTATGCGTTGATCCGTCTTTAAGTTTCCATCGTTATCGACGTCTATGTCGGTGATGAATTCAGGGGCCACCAATAATTTTTGCTTTATCAGCCCCTTGCCAACAGCAACAACCAAGTAACGAACCGTCCAACTGTCGTCATCACAAAGCACATCTTTGATTGAGCCAATTCGACCATCAGGGCCTGTCAAAATCCAGTTTTTTAATTTTGTTGAACTGATTCGCATTTTGGTTTCCTCTTCGGTGTAATTCTCTGTGAAAAACGTTTCGACATCAGGAATACCGAACCAAATTGGATGTCTTTTCGTGTTTGGCTGACCATCGGAGAGAGAAGCTTTCCCGTCACAACATCCAGATTCCCAAAGAGGCATGTTGTCCCGTGTCGTTTGCATTCGTATTCCCGCCTGGCAATCATTCCCGGTCGAGGCAGTAAGTCAGGAGCAATTCGCTCCAACGCCTGGATGCCCGTTTGTTCGTCGACCGAAACGGTGTAGAGGCCAGTGTGGGCATGCAATTCACTGGCGTCTCGGTACGCTTGGCAGACCGAGAGTACTTGTCGATTCCACGCATTGCGATCAACGATTTTGGGGAACAGCCAGTACTTGTTGCGATGAGGTTTCAGATCGACTCTTTTTTAAAAGATCCCGCACACAACTTGCCGAGATCGAAGAAACAACCTTTCGTTTGACAGCCTCATCAGCGATTTCGCTGGCCGTCCATTGCGAGATCGGACGCTCCGATTGAGCGTCTGGCGACTCACATGCAATTGCCACGATGGCAGCCTGTTGTTCGGTGGTGAACTTTGATCCGCGACCCTTACGCGGTTGATCGCTGAGCAACTTCGTAATCGCGCGTTCCAAGGCAGCACGCGATTGACTGCATTGGACTTCGATCAGATCATCGAAGCTTGCTCTCCAACGTCTTCGCCAACGGCCTACCTGTTGAGGATTGAGACCCACGATGTCACTGATAAACTCGTTGTTCTTCTTCGAGAAACCAAGAAGAATGATCTGAGCACGTTGTGCCAAACGAACCGAAACCGTTCGGCTTGCAACAAACGACTCAAGAATTTCCATTTGAACTTCGCTCAAAAGGATCTTTGCTGCCGTCCCTGGCATAGCTTTCTCCAAAATACTCAGTAGAGCTCCATGTCAAAGCTCGATACAGGATTGGGCGTGCCAGATTCACACTCCAACAGGCGGGTTGATTCACCAAGTGATTTTGCACAATCATGGATACAACCAATCCAAATAACGGCTGCCACTGTCAAAACCACCAGCAACCCCGGAAGGCGACCGAATTGGCCAAGCGAATCGTGAAGTCCTGGTATCAGAGTGACCGAAGACGGAATCAAAATGAAAAACGCAGCAAGAGCAAACAACACCAAGGCGATCAACGCGAAAGTTCTGTTGTTCGAAAAAAATACGTACCACCTGGCGACAGGCCAAAGGAGAATACCCGCGAACACGACACCACAAAGCAATACAGTCAGCAACGTCAAACACCAATCCCACGAAACAGGAACTTGCAGCAGCAACAACAAAAACGACAGCGTAAAGACAGTGATCATGCGCCACAAAGCCAGCTTCATCAGATGCCCCGCCGTTCCGCTTCGGCTGTCGGAGACTCCAGTCACCCACAATCGCCCAAACGCCTGAGGAACTCGCGTCAAAAAACTCGCCGGGATAACCACTGCCAGAATCAGTGTCACGATGCAGCTAAAGACAGATGTCGCTTCGATATCGCCTCGCATTCCCCACAACAAGCTGATCAGCATCACAAGAACAACCACTCCCCAAAAATAGTGGTGCTTTTTGGAATAGTATCGGCCCAACGTCAACCATTGAATCCGCGTTGAAAGCCGCCACGGAATCACAGCAGGCTTGTCAGAGGAATCCTCCAGAAGTTCATCCCTGTCCGGACTGTACGGCGCGACGAAAGCGAAAATTCGATCCTGTTGCTTGAATGAAACAGGACCAATTTTCGAAGTCGACAAAACCCAGAACCTCCACAGCAAGGCAACAGCAGCCACGCCAACGGCCACTCCAAACAGGTTTCGCGACACCAGTGAAAGATCTTTGTAGAACTCGTAAATCAATGTGGGCCCGTTGGGTATCGCGATCACTACAAAAAGTGCCAAAAACGCAAACCCGAAAACGTAAAAGATGCGACGCTCGCCCCAACCAATCCACAGGCAAAACACAATCAGCAAGAACGTACCACCGATCGCCTCGGGAATGGGATCGCAGACAGCGACTATCAGGACAACATTGAACAGCCACAATGCAACTGTAAATGCGATTGCAGTCGCGGCACAGGTCTCGTTCATTCCCGGTACGAGACGACGTCGCTCTGATTTTTGATAAAGGCACGTCATGTGCCCCAATCCCAACGCGCATCCCATCGCAAACATGACTGGCAGGAACGAAAAACCCGTCCAAAAAAAGCTACTCATCGAGAGCACAAAAGCGACCAGCATGTACGCTGCAGTGAAAAGCGTTTGCGGCATCAACGACTGTGCCGTTCGAAAGATGCGTCCGGAAATGGAACCTGAAGCGTGGCTCATGACGTCATCCCCATGAAAAGTTCATCCAGTCCAACGCTCTCGGCAACGACTGGCAACACCATCGTTTGTCCAGTCTTCTCTCCGATCAGTTCACCCAGCCGTTCGTGTTTTTCCTCGCTCCAGTCTTCCACCCAAACTTGCAAGCGATTGCCATCGACTCGACTGCTGATGTAGCCGTCAAATTTGGACAATTCATCGATCGACGTATCCGCACGCAGGAAAACACACTTCACTTTTTCCTTCAATTCATCCAATGCGCCGTGGTACGTGATTCGACCATCATTGAGAATCGCCACATCTGCCGCGACACGTTCGATGTCCGTTGTGATGTGACTGGAGAAAAGGATCGTCTGCCCAATTTCATCATTGAGCATCAGCAACGCTCTTAAAAATTCCTGTCTCGCCGCCGGATCCAGACTGGCAACGGGCTCGTCCAGCAACAACAGGTCGGGGCGATGTCCAATCGCGAGAAGGATCCCTACTTTCTGTTGTTGGCCCTGACTCAACTTGTAGATCTTCCTGTTGTTGTCGACGTTCCACTCGGTTCTAAATCGTTCAACCAGCTGAGCATCCCAGTTCTCGTAGAAGCTTCCCACCAAAGCGATCGCATCTTTGACTCTGAGCCAAACCATGTCGTCAAATCGCTGTGACACGTAGCCAATCCGGCGACGAATCGAAGCTGGACAATCCCAGGCTGAATAACCAAACAGATTGGCTTTCCCACTTTCGGGCTTCAGCAGACCGATCGCAGTTCGAATCAAAGTCGTCTTTCCGGAACCATTTCGCCCCAGCAATCCCGTGATCGATCCCGGTTCCAGTTCCAGATTCACACCTTGAAGCACTTTGGTCGATCCAAAACTTTTCTCAATATTGAGAAGTGCCAGTGGAGCCCTGGCCCCCGTTTTTCCCGTCACTTTATCAATCATGAAGATCCCCAATGATTCTTGATCATCCTGTTAAGTTGCGTATTGGTAACGCCCAATTGCTTCGCATCCGCGACAAGCTGTCTGATTCCAGGCTTCAGATAGTCGATTGGCTTTTCAGCTTTCTTGATCACGACCATGCCAACACCTCGCTTGCGCTCAACGACGCCATCAGATTCAAGCTGCGAATAGGCTTTTGAAACCGTCATCGGATTCACGCCAAGTTCCCCTGCAAGTTGGCGCACAGAGGGCAGAAGTTCACCACATGCGATTTGACCACGATCAATCTGCCGAACGATTTCGTCGATTACCTGTCGGTAAATCGGGACGCCTGAATTGAGCTGAATTGCGAACATGTGTATTAGTGTATCAATACACTTCAGCAATGTCAAGCAAATTTTCTGAAACCGACATCGGATCAACGGACTGGAACCCGTTCGAGTGGCTCGTCGATGTTTTGAGAGTCATCCGATGCCTCCTTCCGCTTGAAAATTTCGCAATACGAAAAGGAGCACACAGCGGCAAACATTCCGCTCCCTTCAGAAACGGGCTCTGTTCGACAAGTGATAACAACTCAAGTCATTGGCTTTGGCTTTCACCATCACCTTTTTGGGAGTCAGATTTTTCCGGTTTCGATCGGTCACTAGCGAAAAGTTCACTTTCGAGTTTGAGCCGTAGTTGCTTCACGAAAGGATGATCGCTTCCGTACTCTGCTTTGGCAGCCTCGAATTGCGCGGCTGCCATCGCGATTGATCCCAGCATTCCAAAGGCCGGAGGCTGGTATCCCCTTTTCCGTGACATCGTGACAATGATCCTGGCATTTCCTGTCAAAATTGGGTTTTCTCCACCGCGGTAAGCTTCCTCAACCGCTTTTTTGGCTTCTTTAAGGGTCTTTCCACGCACCGTCAAATCCGGAATCAGTGGAAGGGAGATCGTTCCATCTTCCGCAACCGCCACTGGAAATCCAATCGATGGGGGAAGATCACTTCCGGCAGGTGGTACTTGCACCGGTGGCGCTGAACCAAACTCACCCAGGACGTTTTCGATAAACACGCCAAGTATGTCACCTGAATCGAGTAAGTACGGGCCCGCTGTTTTTTTCGAAGAATTGTCAATCGCCAATTTACCCAAATCGTTCGCACCAATTTCGGATGGGTGCTCATTTGAAAAATTTTCCGCCACAGCGTCCTTTCTTTCTCGCCTGACGTGAACAATTGTTTCCGAGCCACGGCTAATCGTGACCGATTGCCTGTCAATCCTGATCTCATTCTCGTTACCGATTGGCCGAATCTGATATTCACCGGCGACGATATTCAGTTTCTGACGCGTCTTTAAATCCACAATTTCGATCTGCTCGCCACCTTTCAAGACTTCGATTTGCACATCCGGATCATTGGATTCAATGACGATCTGCCCCTGATTGGTTGCAACGCGAATAATCTGCGGAAGGAAATAACTGCCTGCCAAACACAATCCAATCGCGATCGTGGACACAATCGCTGGCCACCAGCTGACTGACTTCGATCTGGCGCCAGCTTGAGAATCAAAACCTGTTGACAAAGCGAACTGGCATTTTTTCGCCGGTGTAAAATTCCAGTCAGAACATGGCAGTTCAAACGCTTCACAAACATCACGGGCGTTGCCTGGTCGATTGATCGGTGACTTTTCCAACAACGTCATCACCAGCGATGACAAATCGCTGTCGACGCCGGGATCGAGATCTTCAGGACCTGTCGGCGTCAACATTTGAACAGCCTGCAGCGTCGCCAGAACATTTTCGGATTTGAACGGCAACACACCTGTCAGACACTGATACAGCAAGCAGCCCAGACTGAAAAAGTCGCTGCGTGAATCAATCTCTCGTCCCCGCGTCTGCTCTGGCGACATGAATCCTGGTGTCCCGGCAATTAGTCCTGTACAGGTCAACTGCGGGTCTTCGTCAAGGATTCGTGCGAGTCCAAAATCGAGGATCGTGACGTTTGCTGTTTGCGAACCGATCCAGATATTCGCCGGTTTGATATCACGATGGATAATGCCGCGGTTGTGCGCCGCCGCCAAGCCGTCCGATATCTGTTGTCCAATTCGACGAGTTTCGTCGTTGGGCAACGATCCACGGTCTGCCAAAACCTGCTCCAGAGTCTGGCCGGGCAAACATTGCATCGCGATAAAGGCCAGTTTATCTTCCAGGCCTACTTCGTAGATCTGTACGACATTGGGATGGTTGACTACTGCGGCGGCTTTGGCCTCTGTCAGAAATCTTTGCCTTGCCGCGACACCAAGTGAAGGGCGCAGGAATTTTACGGCAACGTCACGACCAAGTTGAGTGTCGATCGCTCTGTACACGACACCGGAACTTCCAGCACCCAACAGTTCCACGATTCGATACTTTCCAACAACACCAATCCCTTCGTCGTTCATACTTTCTTCGAAAAAGTGTTGAACTTCCGCAGCCCGATCATGTAAGTCCGATCCGTGCCACATGTCACCAGCTCTCACGTGACCGACGTTGCCTGATTGAGACCAGCCTTCAATATCGCTGACAAGTCGATTGACGATTTTCGACTCATC
>CAYUNP010000020.1:0-39050 GCA_964446085.1 uncultured Pirellulaceae bacterium | reverse complement strand
GCTTCTGCTTCTTGAGCTTTGCAAAGTCCGTTCATTGCCAGTTCGCTGAGCGTATCTGAAGCGTCGAGAGAACGAATGGTTTCTTCACAAGGATCGCAATCCGCGATATGGGCCTCACAAATACTCGATACTTCGGAAGGAAGCTTGCCAAGCAAATAGTCGACAAGCTGCTCCACTTGTGGGCATTGCTGAAGTTCAGTTGGCATCTTGATCCCCTATCACGGTCAATAGATTTTGTTTCGTTAAAGGAGTTATGCGCGAGAAACGCAGTTTTGGATGCCAGGTTCAAAAAAAGACAGATTTATTCCATCAAGCCGTCTACGATCTCTCGCAGTCGAGTCATCATGCGTGACCTACCCGAGTAAATCGTCCAAACGCTGATATCGTACTTCTTCGCAACCGTTGCAGCAGAATTGCCAGTGGTCGTGAATTCACGAACGGCCTCCCATGTTCCTGTCTGGAACTCATGGCGAATCAGTTCAAGGGCTCGATCGACTAACGCTTGGCGATAATCCAAATCCCACGTTGACTCGGCCGTGGCCGCAGCGAGTTTCAGCAGTGCAGACTGGTCCGCATTAACAAGTCGTTTTGTCCGGCGACAGTACTCACGATGCTTGTTGAGCGTAATGGTGCGCAACCAACCGCGGAAACTCTTCGACCGCTCGTATCGAAACTCGGGAAGCTTCTGGAAAACGATGGACAGGACATCCTGAACGATGTCGCGAGAATCCTGTACTTGAATACCCGTTTTCCGTGCCCATGAAAAAATCAATGGTGCGTACAAGCGGACGAATTCAGACCAGGCTTGCTGATCTCCTGGTTGGCGAAGTCGAATGAGTAGACTTTCTGAAGTACTGTTCATCCCTTCAGTTTGACGCCCCTGTTCCAGGAATCAAGCAATCCGAGCCGATTTTCAGAGAACCACCAAAAGCAGCTGATCAGTCCGGGCGTGTCTTGCAATCCTTTAAGCCTGGTCAATATCAGTCCAGCGGTGAGGGCTGCAGACGTTAGTCGATCGATTCCGTTTGCATGCTACTGGTGGTTTTTGCTTCTGACGCAGGTACCTGGTAATAAACCCAAACGAAGCCGGTGGAATACCGCCGAACGATTTTCTTTCGCTGATCCATCATCGCTTTTTCTTTGTTGTTAAGAGCTGTCAGTTTGTTTTCCAGTGGTTTCATTTCTTTTACTAACTGGTCACCGTCAATTTTTTTGGCAACAAACTTTTGCACAATAGCTTCCATCTTTGCCATGAGCTCCTCCCGTTCACGTTCAGGATCGTCCGCATCAACCATCCTGTCGTATTTGCTTTGCCAATTCTCCAACCCTTTTTGGACTTCCGATTCTTCGACGCCTTCGGCAGCAAACTGGAGCGAAACCTGGTCACCGACCAGTAAGTCAAACAGTCCATCTCCGTTCACATCGCCCACGCTAACTCGAGTTTTAGAACAGGGTGCGTTGATGTGAGCATCACCAAGTATGCCTTTTCCAAAGTTATAGCCAGCCGGTTCGACGAGGGAAACGAACGGGGAAAATTTGGGCTCCGTTTTGGATCCGATGTTTTCGGCGAAGTTCACGCCTCCAGGTCCGGCGCCGCTGATCAAGTCGAGATCACCGTCCCCGTCCCAATCAAAAAGACATGGGTCGCTCCGCCCAGAAACGTTCAACGGACTCCCGTCGGCTTTCAGTTTGGTCGCTTGCGGATTGAATTTCCCTGCACCTTCGCCTTCAAAAAAATGGAACGATCCAGATGAACTGCCTGCGACGAGATCAAGGTGACCATCACCATTAAGGTCAGCAGAGAAGACGCGGGTATAGTAGAGCTCTTTCCCCAACTTTTGATCATCGCCGACTTCATCGTTGTGATTGAGTAAGGGATTGCCATCGGTGCCGTTGATCGTTTCCGCGGCTTTGAATCCATCTTCGCTTCCCCAGAACACATAAAAGAGGCCATGCATGTCTGCTGTGACTGAGTAGCTTCCAGAAATGATATCTGCCATGCCGTCTTCGTTAAGGTCCACCAACTGTGGCGTGGAACTGGTACATCACCAAATACCAGGCACAACAGCGACTTCGCCATCGGCCTCGATCCACTCTGGTTCGGCAAACTTTCCCGGACCAAGGTTTTTGCACAACATCATCTTGCCGCCATAGACGATTCCATTTCGGACATCGTATGTCTCGCAGCTCTTCTTCTGTCCGATCAGGAGATCATCTTTCCCGTCGCCATCAACGTCGCCCATTCCCGGGCAAGCGTAGCCAGGAGATTCAACTTCGATGATTCTTCCACCGGCCTTCAAGTGTTCTGCCGGCTTGAACTTCAGCCCGGCAAATTCAATCGTGGCACCGTCGCTCTGAAGTTTTTCCTGAGCACTGGCTGTGGTACCCCAGGCGATTCCGCAAACAACCGCCAACAAGGCAAAATAACCAATCGATCTCATTGTATCTCCTGGAAGCAAAAGCACTGCGGTACGAGTTGCCTGAATTCCTTGTCCGAGCCGTTAGTCGCTCAACACTTCACCACTGCTGACATGGCTGCGGTTAATGTAACTTCGTCGATCGATGCTCTCGCTGACAAAATGGACCGAACCATCGGCATGCGAGAACACAGCTCCGCCAGGATGAGCACCAATGAAAGGCCGAACTCGATCGAAGTCACCTACCACGCCTTCTTCGGTTGAGAAATCGGCTGAGATAAAGGCTGGCTCGGCGTTCAAATCTGCGTCGTAAACATCGTCACTGGTCCACCACTGTTCATCGGCACCAAACGACTGCGCCGTCACCGCAAGGCAGCTACCTCGGCCACCATCAAATCCCATTGAATCCATCCCGTCGAAGTCTGCTTTGGACCAGACCTGGCCCATTTGAAGTTCCGTTCAACCCGCTCACAACCTTGCTTCGATCCGCTGGTCGCTGATGGCTTCTCCGATCAGGAACACGTTCGACGAACCATCGCTAATCCGCGCAAATGTTGTTTCGCTATTTACATCGAAAACTCCGACGTGATATTTCGAATCACGCACTAGCGCCGCCGAAGGTCCTTTGCTCATCGCATAATCAGAAACAGCACCCTCAAACGCACCGAACTGATCAAAGTCCCCCAGGCTTGAAGGGCAGCGAAAAATTGGAATTTCGACTCGAGCCAATGGCGCGTTGGTTGCTGACTTCCAGTCTGAATTCAAATCGTACTGTTGATACAGATTGCCTTGCTCAATGTGTGGCAGCAAATCGATCCAGCCAACACGCAACGCGTCGCGAAGATCGTCATCGTCGTCCAGTACTCCAGACGGAAAGTGCATGTGCGCTGATTCGAAATTCAGCGCCGCCAACGAGAGCTGTCGAATATTGTTCATGCACTGCGTTCGACGGGCTGCTTCCCTGACAGATTGAACTGCCGGAAGAAGCATTCCAATCAGAATGCCAATAATTGCAATCACGACCAACAATTCAACCAGCGTGAAACCACGAGCATTGAAATTGAGGATCGACTGTTTATGACGCATGAAACTCTCCTTGAGACACGACACTGCCGGGCTGGCGAAGGACAGAGTAGTCGTTTTCCGCTGGTAATACGATGGAATTCCTGTATCTGATTCGACTCTACGATCAAAAAATCATGGTAAAACTGGTAAGGTTCAATGTTAATCGGGGAAAGCCCAGCAATTGAGGAAACATTATTTTTCCCAAGAAAGTGTCCCATGCGACGAATGAACCGTGCAAGTCACAAGAAACAGGGACCGCGAACCGATATTTTATTTTGGAGTGCGGCCGAAGTCAGCACTTACAAGTCCCGCTTCTTTTCTGCCTGAGACTTCCGAAATCCTTGATCGAGCGGATTGAATCCGCCTCCAAACCATGCCTGATTACTTTGACGATGACGACAACGAATTCGATCGCATGCGTCGCCGGCGCGATTCGCGAAACCGGGATTCACGAAACCGGGGAAACAACGAAGAAACGATTCAGGGAATCAAGAACGGCCTGAAGTCCGGCGCGGCAATCGCGATTTTCGGGATCGTTGCGCTGCTGCTATACACGAGCTTCTATCGCGTCGATGCGAGTGCCGAAGGCGTCGTGCTTCGCTTTGGAAAAAAAGTTCGCGTCGTATCTCCCGGCCTGCAAATGAAAATGCCATGGCCGATCGAAAGCGTCTACACGGTTCCGGTGATGAAGATTCAAAGCCTGGAGTTCGGTTTCCGAACGGTATCCCCGGATCGCAAAACCGTTTACGCAAAACGAAGTAACGAACTGGATGATGTTGCCGACATGCTGACGGGTGACCTGAACCTTGCTCACGTCGAATGGATCGTGCAGTATCAGATCAGTGATTCGGCCAAATCGTTGTTCAACGTTGGCGGTGACGACGGTGGTTATTACATGCAACGGTTGACCAAATCCGGCATCAACCCGGCAATCCCGGATACGATCCGCGACGTTTCTGAAACCATCATGCGGAAACTTGTTGGTGACCGCAGCGTCGATTCCGCGTTGACGATGGGGCGTGAAGAAATTGCCAATGAAGCGAAACGCAACATTCAGGAAATGCTGGACGAGTACGACATCGGCGTCCAGATTGTGACTGTCAAACTCCAGACAACGTCGCCACCGGAATCAGTCAAAGACGCTTTCCAGGAAGTCAACCGGGCGCGTCAAAACAAGGAACGTGTTGTCAACGAAGCTGAAGGCGAACGCAACCGTCAGATCCCGGCAGCACGTGGACGCCGCGATCAGATGATCTCCGAAGCCGAAGGTTATCGCGAACTCAACGTACTTGAAACGCAGGGACTGATCAGTGCCTTCGAATCCAAGTTGGCCGAATATGAAAAGGCTCCAGAAATTACCAAGCAACGTCTCTATCTTGAAGCGATGCAGGAAGTTCTCTCCAGCGTTGGAAGCAAAACGATTATCGATGACTCGGTCAATCAGATGTTACCGATTCTGAATATTGGCGAAGCGACGCCTGGCAATCCACTTCGAGGTAACTCCAAATGACCGCACGCATCACAACAATTTTGTTCCTGTTGATTCCGATCGGATTCCTGCTTTACCTGTCGACCTATATCGTCAAGGAAGGCGAGCAGGCTGTCATCACGCAGTTCGGAAAGCCCGTTGCGTACGTGACCGCTCCGGGATTGAAATTCCGCATTCCAATCGTGCAGTCGGTACAGCGCATGGAAAAGCGTCTCCTGCCGTGGGACGGCGCACCGGAGAACATGCAAACCCGCGACAAGAAGCGAATCTTCGTCGACTGTTGGGCTCGTTGGAAGATCTCAGATCTGTCCAAGTTCTACACAACTTTGCGAACCGAACGTGGTGGACAGAAGATCCTCGATGACAACATCGACTCGGGAGTTCGCAACGTTGTGGCACGGCACAATTTGATCGATCTGGTTCGCACGACCAACAACAAACTGTTGTACGAAACGGACGAACTGGAAAGCACTGGCATCAATCGCGACCTGGTGAAAACGGGACGTGAGAAGATTGAAACAGAAATCCTGATGACGCTACAACAGGACCTGCTGGATCAATACGGCATCGAGCTTGTGGACGTTCACATCAAAAGAGTGAATTACGATCAACAGGTAAAAACAAACGTCTACGAGCGGATGCGGAGTGAACGCAAACGTGCAGCTCGACTGTTCGAATCCGAAGCTGAAGAAGAAAGAAACCGCATTAAAGGTTTGACGAACAAGGAACTGGATTCGATCAACGGATTGATGAAACAGAAAGCAGCAGAGATCCGCGGTAAAGCCGATGCGGAAGTGATTCAAATGACGGCCGAAGCCTACGGGCGCAATCCGGAGTTCTTTGTCTTTCTGCAAAAGCTGGAAGTTTACAAAGCCGCCATGAAGAGCGATACGAATTTGATTCTTTCGACCGACAGCGACCTGCTAAGCTTGCTCAAGTCGATCGATGGCTCGACTGCCAAACTTGCTGCCGAAGTTGAGGCTCCTGCCGAAACAACCGATTAGTCGAACGCGCAGGCAAATGCACAACGTGTGGAAGCGAGTGGATCGACCGCAGTACTCATCCACTCGCTTGTATTGCCTACTTCGTGATCGTTGTTCTGACCACTCGGAAACCCACATTCCAGCCAGTCGAACCCGGACGATAGTTCCCTCTCGTTTCCGCGGAAGCATCGCCTCCACGATTATCGACGCCGCCGCCGCGAATGACCCGATCCTTTGAAAAGTCGACGAACTCTTCCACCCCGGGGTCGTGCAGGCTTGCCAGTGGTTTGTCATTGTTGGGATTGTACTGGTCCCAAACCCACTCCCACACATTACCCTCCATGTCAAAAAGCCCAAAGGCATTTGGAATGAGTGAGCCACATGGAAACGAATTGATCTTTACGTGATTCGACGCGCGAACGTGCAACAGCGCGACAGACGGGTCATCACCAAAGCTAAATCTCGTGGTGGCGTTGCATCTGGCAGCGTAACCCCATTCCGCATCCGACGGGAGCCGATAGCCTGCTGACCGGAAATCACATCGCCATCCAGACTTTGAATCTTCAGGTGCTTCGTCGTCTTCAATCCGCGAATAGGCCAGCGGCAATCCTTCCTGTTGGCTCAACCAGTTACAGAATCCAATGGCCTGAAGCCAGGACAGGTTTTGCGCGGGATGATCATCGCCGGGGCTAATCACCTGATCAGGCATCCATGATGAGGCCTCGTCGGTTGCTTCCATGAATTCGCGGAAAAGTTCAACATCGATCTCCCGGTCCGCCATCCAAAAACCCCGTTCCAACTTCACCTTGTGACGTAGCATGTAGAGGCGAGGATCGTCGGAGCCCATTGTGAACTCACCTGCAGGAATCCGAACGAGCGTCAGGCCCGAAGAAGTCGTATGCCATGATTTCGAATCAGAACCGACACTTTCAATTGCATCCGGTATCGGAACGCCCCAACTGAGCATGGCACTGTGAGAGGCATTTCTAACGCGTCCTTCTGACGTCTGGCGATACAGATCAACAAGTGCTTCAGTAACTGCTGCACGATCTGCCGCGTTAGGCTTCTTTGGATCAATCCTGCCAACACCAATACAAATTGCCGACATGAGATCCGGATCAAGAGGCTGAGCCAGTAGTTCAGCCAACAAATTGTAGCCACCGTGCCAGTCTTTCAGATTGTGAATCAATGTCGTGCGAGGATTCGGGTCTGGTCCTGGCCGGGCAAGCTCTTCTGCCGCCTGTTGGTCGCCAAGAAAAAGAGCCAGTACAGCATATCGGAATCGTGAGTCCACATTGCCTGCGATGGTTTTTTGCTGACAAGCTTCGATCAACTTCGGCCCGCTGTCACGAAAGTACCGTGTGATGTTTCTACAGGAACCGGACTCAAGCGGGAGATCGGAAACGCAATCTGCCACCAGTTGATGTTGAAAGCTGGAATCACTGGCAAGGCCGAGAGCAGCATTGAGCCTGGATCGGGTATCAAGCGAATGATCATTCGCTTTTTCGAGAAGCAATTTTTCTGTTTTTGGATCGCCAAAGTCGAGCGAACCAATCACCAAAGAAACCGCGTCGGGTGCGGCGCTGACTAGCGCATCAACTTTCGCAACGATCGCCGTTTCCCTGGCGGCATCTGAAACAGAATTCGCATCACGAATTTTTAATGCGGCAATCGTAATCGCGGCAGTCAATCCAATCGCCAACAAAGCGGCGATTCCCATCAAGCCAGCAAGCTTTGGTTCACGTCGACACCAGCGAATCGCCTGAGCAGCAACGCCAACTGGCCTGGCAACAATCGGTTGGCCCGCCAGAAAACGTTCCAGCTCCGATTCAAACTCTGCAACGGCCTGGTATCGCGCTGTCCCGGACTTCTCCATGCACTTGTGACAAATGGTCTCCAGGTCTTTGGGGATCGTGGAATCCAGTTGCCGCAAAGGCACCGCATCATGGTTGATGACTCGATGAATCGAATGCCACGACGAAGTTGACTGAAACGGCGAGTGACCCGACAACATTTCGTAAAGCACGACTCCCAACGAATACAAATCTGAAAGTTCATCCGCTTTGTAGCCTCTGGCTTGTTCGGGCGGCATATACGCCGGGGTGCCAATCACCTGTCCAGTCGTTTGAAGCGTCTGTTCGGAGTCCAGCTTTCGCGCGAGTCCAAAATCGCAAACAAAGGGCTGATCGCTTTTGTCCAGCAGGATGTTTCCAGGCTTGAGATCTCTGTGGATGATTCCCTGCTCGTGAGCGTAGTGCACTGCATTGGCGATCTTTGACATCAGCGACACGGCTTGCTCAGGAGGCAAAGGGCCGCTTTGCAATCTTTCCGCCAGCGAACAACCATCGATGAACGCCATGACCAAATACGGAGCATCATTGAAATCGCCGACCTGATAGATCGGCACAATCGCAGAGTGATTCAGGGCAGCAACAGATTCCGCTTCGTGCCGGAAATGCGCCTGGGAAGACCGATCAACAGAGACAATATTGCCAACCACTTTGATGGCGACTTCTCTACCGAGCGTCAGGTCGCGGGCTCGCCAGGCAATTCCGGACCCGCCGTGGCCGATCAGTTCCAGGACTTCAAAACCTGGAATCTCTGGTTTTGTAATCGCTGGCGATGGCTTGTTTTCGTCAGGACTTCCAGCAACGCTGGATTTCTCAATCGCATTGTGAACTTGAAACTGTCTCGATATCTGATGCTGAACTTTTGGAAAGCGGGACTGGTAGTCGGAAACACTGGGCTGCTCACCAATCGATTCACGAACCAGGACTTCGTTGTAAATCAGATCCATCAAGAGATCTTCAGCTTCACCATCAGAGTCTCCGATGAACCCAAGAAGTTCCTCGATCGGGACAGGGTTACCTGCCATCCAGGAGGATTTTTGCTGCTCAAGAGCCTGGGAGAAAGTGAGTTTTTGGGTACTCATTGCTTTCTCTATTTACAGTGAAGGTGCGAAAACCTCTGGCCAACGATCTGCATGCCTACAGGCCGATGTGGCTTACCACTTCAAACCAAACTGCTCACCGCCAGACTGTTTGTTGGTTCCACCCTTGAGCGGTTCACCGCTGGCAGGAACCGCAAGCTCCCGCGATTCAGGCATCTCTGGTTCATTCTTCTTGCCATCAGCCTTGGGGGCTGGAGCTGCCAAAGTTGCCTTGTGCGACAACGACATCTTTTGAGCCTGAGTATCCATCGAGAGAATCTTCACGGCGATATCGTCGCCCGCATTGCAAACTGTGCTGACGCGAGTCACGCGATGATGAGCCAACTCGGAAATGTGAACCAGCCCTTCGACTCCGGGAGCCAACTGCACAAAGGCACCGAAATCCATGACCTTGGTGACTTTTCCAGTCACGATCTCGTCAACAGCGAACTGCGAAGCAATCGATTTCCACGGATGCTCGAGAGTGTCGCGATGCGAAAGTGAAATTCGACCGTCACCGATCTTCTCGACTTTGACGCGAACTTTCTGGCCGACTTCAAGAACTTCACTGGGATGCTTCACACGAGTCCAACTGACTTTGCTGACGTGGATCAGACCCTCAGCACCGCCAAGATCAACAAATGCGCCGAAGTCCATCAGTTTGGTAACCGTGCCGTCACGAAGTTGACCAGCTTCCAGCTCTTCCATCAACGCTTCACGCTTCTCTTCGTTCTCACGATCGAGAATCGCTCGACGACTCACAACGAGTTTACGTTTGTCAGGATTCACTTCCATCACAACGCATTGAAGCTTCTGGTTGATGTAACCGGAAACATCTTCAACGCGAAACCGGTCAATTTGGCTCATCGGCATGAATCCGGAAAGCGAATTGATCTTTACTTCCAGGCCACCAGTGTTGGAACCAGTAACCATCGCCTCGACGACAGCTCCTTCGGTGATGTCATCCCAATCAGCCACACCAACGACGGCGCCAGGAACGCTCAGTTCGTAGAGACCATCTTCTGCGTTGCGACCCCGCACAATGATTTCGATAAAATCGCCCTCTTTGGGTTCTTCCTTGAAATGATGAAACGCGGCAACGCCTTCGAACTGTCCGTTGAGCTTGAAGAACACGTTGTCGTTTTCGCGGTGAATTTTCGTCACGACACCTTTGACGCGACTGTTGAGTTCCAACTCTTCGATTGCAGCTTCGGTGTTGTCGAGAACGGTGTCCATCGAAAGTCCTGCCAGTGCAGCATCAATGTCCGCATCGATATCACCACCGCTGAGTCCAACATCCGATTTGATCTTTGCCGTTTCAACTTCAGGAAGCTGTTCTGCTCCCTCGAGTTGGACAGGATTCGCGAGAGCAGCTTGAACGGCAGCTGGCTTGAGCGGCGACTTGGCCACGTCGCGCTGCGAACCGATTTGAATTTTTGGTTTACTGGGTGCTTCGGTTTCTGCAGCAGGTGCTGGCGTTGCTGGCGCGGCGGCCGGTGTCGCAGGCGTTTCGGCTGCGGGAGCTGGAGCAGGCGTTTCCGGAGCAGGCGTCGAAGCAGCTTTTGTTTCCGCTGCGGCTTCGGGAGTTGGGACAGGAGCTTCGGTTGGTGGCGTTGGGTTTTCGTTTGGGTCGCTCATTGCAGTTCCGGAAACCGGCCTGTTTGGGAAAACGTATCTAATAGAGAACAATTTATCTGAAAAAACGCCCGCTACCAGATCGAAAACGGCTTTTATGCCTGCGAACCAGCGGGCTGCCACGTTTTCAGGTTTCCCCGACTGCGGTTAAAATTGGGAACGTTGAAACCCGTGCCAGCCAATCGGTGTGGCAATTCCCGCGCAGAAATATCAATGAGCAAAGTATCGGATTCCGTCACCCACATGATCGAGCAGCTTTCGCGACTGCCCGGGATCGGCCGCAAGTCAGCAGAACGACTCGCGTACCATATTCTACGCGTCCCTGACACCGAAGCCTTTGCACTGGCCGATTCGATTCGGGCGGTTCGGGAAAATGTTCGCTATTGTGAAGTCTGCTATAACCTGGCCGAAAGCGAGCGCTGCACAATTTGCAGCGACACAACGCGTGAACAAACGCAAATCTGTGTCGTACAGCAACCTCGCGATCTGATCGCATTGGAGCAATCGGGAACCTATCGCGGCTTGTACCATGTGCTTCTGGGTCGAATCGCGCCTCTGGAAAATATTGGGCCGGAAAAGTTGACGATCGACAAACTGGTTGACCGTATTGCCAACGGAAACTTCAAAGAAGTCATCATGGCCACAAATCCCACCGTTGAAGGGGACGGAACAGCACTCTATATCAGCAACCTACTACGTGACTTCGATGTCCAACTGACCCGCTTGGCACGTGGAATCACGACTGGCAGTATTTTGGAGTACACAAACAAGGAAATCCTGTCTGACGCTTTGACTGGTCGGCAGCCACTGTAACAATTGCTCCGTCATAACCACGGTTTTTCCAAGGCATAAAATTCCTGAACGTTTTGGCACGGAATATGCTAGACTTCCCCAACGCCAAACTGTCCTTTTCTTTGTTGAATTGAAACGCGACCAATGAGATTTTCATTCGGACAAAATCTGACGCAGAAGCAATCGCAGACGATGGCTCCGCGCATGATCCAGTCGATGGAGATTCTGCGGATGGCAGGGCCAGAGCTCGATGAAAAAATCGAGCAGGAGTTGATCGAGAATCCGATCCTCGAACAGCACACCGTTGACCCCGAGGCACCCGCCGAAGAAGGTGATCGCAAGAAGGATGGCGAAAAAGAGAAAGACGTTGAGCAAAAAGAGCTCGTCATCGAAGAAGGCGACAACGCCAACAACGAAGATGACTTTGAGCGTTTACTGAATCTTCAACAGGACGTTCCCGACCATTTTGATGACAAGCCAAGAGTTTCCTCGAACCGAATTCAGGAAAGCGGCGATCGTCAACATGACTTGATGGCAAACGTGACCACACGCAGTGAAACGCTGCAGGATTACCTGACCAGCCAATTGCACGAGCGCGAGATCGATCCGGAAGTGATGAAACTTTGCGAGAAGATCGTCTCTGCCATTTCAGCCGAAAGCGGCGGCTACTTCAAAGCCAGCCTGACCGACTTGCTGCCACTGGACGCTTCGCCGGAAGTGGTCGAACGAGCTGAAATTGCCCTGGCCAATGTTCAGGACCTCGAACCGCGAGGCGTTGGAGCACGTGATCTCAAAGAGTGTTTACTACTGCAACTGACGCTGGACATTGAGAATTATCACAGCGTTCACAAACTGATTGTCGATCACCTCGACGACCTGATGCACAATCGCTTGCCTGTGATCGAAAAAGCAACTGGCATGACGATCGAAGAGATTTACGCAGCGCGTGATGAGCTTCGTAAACTTGATCCGCGTCCTGCCAGTGAGTTTGCCGATAACTTTGTAGCCATTGTGAAGCCTGATCTGTGGTTGGAACAGGATGACAAAGGTCACTGGGAAGTCAAAATGGACGAAGGTCCGGCCAGGAATCTTTACATCAGCAAATACTATCGTGATCGCCTGAAAGCCGGCAAGGCGACCCGTGATGAGAAAGAGTTCATCAAGGGAAAGATTTCTTCGGCTCAGTGGTTAATCGAATCGATTGAGCAACGTCGCAGCACGCTTTTGCGGGTAGCCCAGGCAATTTTCGACCACCAGTCGGACTTCATCGCCAAAGGCCCTGAGTTCCTCAAGGCGCTGAAGATGGATCAGATCGCCGAGCGCGTGAAGGTCAACCTGAGCACCGTCAGTCGTGCGGTTGATGACAAGTACATTGAAACACCACGTGGCATCGTCCCGCTTCGGATGTTCTTCATTCAGGGTACGCAAACGGATGACGGTGAAGACGTAACGTATAACAAGATTCGCATCGAGCTGCAAAAACTGATCGACGCCGAAGACAAAGCCAAACCGTTGAGCGATTTCGAAATCATGAATCGCCTGAAGAACATGAGCTTCGACATTGCCCGTCGAACGGTTAGCAAGTATCGCGAAAAGATGGGCATTCCCAACACGCGCCAGCGACGTGATTACCGCGGCAAGAAGTAGGCGCTGGCACTTTCTGGCGAACTGGCGGCTAGCGACTTGCCGCTCGCCATTTACCAAACAACTCCTGGCTTTTGACTTCGTCCAGGATCTCGAAACGCGTCGCCTTCATTCGAACAGTTCAATAAATGTTGAATCTGGATGAATCAGATCGCGTTCAATACCGGATTGTTCAGAAACGATCGACCGAACTCTCATCGCAACATCGCGATTTGTTCCCGGTGGCAGCAAGTCCATGAATTCGTCATCTGAGATCACTGGTCGCGAATATGGGCTTCGGATCCGGTAGCGATCGAACATGCAAATGATCGCCAGGCTACAGAAAACAAAAATAACTACGGCTACTCCTGCCACAGGATTCTCCTACAACGAAGACATTGCCTGTTCGAGAACCTCTTCTTCGATATAGATCGGAAGCGGTGGGTCACAGGTAACCGCAACGGCAATCGCATCCGATGGCCTTGCATCGAGATTCAACGTTTCCCCGGACTGGCGAACACGCAAGTTTGCAAAATAAGTGTGATCACGGAGTTCGTTGATCACGACTGATTCCAGTTCGCCGCCCATCATCTCGATGGCTCCGACCAGCAAGTCGTGCGTCAGCGGACGTGGACGATTGATGTTTTTGACACGACGATCAATGCTGGTCGCCTCGAAAATTCCAATCAGAATCGGAAACTGACGTTCGCCGTCGACTTCTTTCAAAAAGACAAGTTGATTGTCATTGATCTCGCTGATAATGATGCGAGCCAGTTGCATTTCGATGAGCATTCAAATCCTCCCTGGGCAGTGCGTGCCAAATTATAGCCGTTGAGTTGGCGAACAACTACGGTAGCCGATGACCAAGGTCAGTCCAGTTTTTTTATTTTGATGTGACGCAATGAAGAAGCCGTAATAAAATTGGTAATCCCAAGTGGCGTTGTCATGCGCACGTCGTTGCGGATCCCTACCTTGCGATCAACAATTGACTCATCGATCAACTTCTCATCGTCGATCCAACCCATGATCCGCTCGGGCAAAACCTGAATTCGAACCGTATACCATTGGTTCTTCGCAAACTTCTTATTGACTCTGGTACTGTTTTCTGAAGCATCCCGATCGTCAAGGCTGGAAAGTCCCACGAGGGTACCGCCCCAACCGCCGACCACCATCGTGCAAAATGTATCGTTGACCGGAAATGTGATAGCGCAAAAGAAATCACTACCATCGGTCTTCATTGCCTCAAGGGACACTTCGTAATTGGCTTTGGGAAGTTCCGTACCTTCGGCGACGCAGATCCCTGTTAGCGGATCGCCAGCATGCATTCGAATCACGCCATCAACCAATTCGATCTCTCCTTCGCCGCCAAACTCAATGACCTCCCAGCCAGCGAGGGATTTGCCATCGAACAAGGAAGTCACGTTTTCTTTTTTCTTCTTTTCTGCAGCAGCTTCTTCCTTGGTGCTTTTGGTGGCATCCACTTCTTTTGAATCTTCTTTCTTTTCTTCTTGCGCCTCTTTTTTCTTGTTGTCCTGAACCGGATTCACCACTTCTTTATTCGGTTCTTTTTCTTGCGTTGCGGCGTGGACTGCCCAAGGCAAGGCTGCCATCGCACAAAGAAGCAGGATGACTAGCAAACTGGTTGATGAAGTTTTCATATTCATACCGTTCAAGTATCGCAAGGAATTCGAATGTCAATCGCAAACAGGCTGTCACAGACCGACACCCACTCATTGTGAGTTCTGGACAGCCTAAGCAATGATCGTGGCTGGAAGCAACAACCACGGTGCTGCTATTCTATACTGATGACCCCTACGACGCGAAAGGCACTGATGGCAACAGCGGCAAAGACAGCACTCAATCCAACCAACGAGAAACTCTGGAAGAGGTTTCTGCACGAGTTTCGAGTTCGCAGTGACACAGTTTATCTGAATCATGGCTCGTTCGGGATCGCACTCAATCGCGTACGACATCGCCGGGACCTGTTATTGCGAGACCTCGAAACGCAGCCCATGGATTTCTATCTGCGGAAATACGAACCGCTGCTTACACGAGCCCGTCAACGGCTCGCCGAATTCCTTGGCACCGAAGCGGAAAATCTCGCTTTCGTTGACAACGCAACTTACGCCATGAACGTCGTCGTCAACTCAGTACCACTGGCCGCAGGCGACGAAATCCTGTTGACGGATCAGGAATATGGTGCCGTCAAAAGGACTTGGGAAAAGAAAGCCAAGGAGACCGGAATCAAACTGGTCGATGTCACATTGCCCGACGATATCGAATCGAAAGAACAAATCGTTGACCTGATTCTTTCTGGCGTCACGCCAAAAACAAAACTGGTTGTCTTTAGCCACATTGTTTCCGCATCCGCTTTGGTTCTTCCAGCCAAAGAGATTTGCCACGCACTGAGAGAGAGAGGCGTCCTGAGTTGCATTGATGGTCCTCATGCACCGCTACAGATTGACTTGAAGCTCAATCAACTTGGTTGCGATTTCTACACGGCCAGCCTTCACAAATGGCTTTGCGCACCGCTGGGGACAGGATTCCTTTTTGTTCACACAAACCATCGCGAAACAGTCAACGAGCCGATCACTGGCTGGGGACGACTGGACAAACCCAAAATTGCAGGTTGGGAAGAAGAGCAAATCTGGTTAGGGACCCGCAACCCCACCGGATGCCTGGCAGTTCCCGAAGCCATCGACTTCTTTGAGGAGATTGGTCTGGACAACGTTCGCAACCGAATGCATCACCTGGCATCGATCGCCGAAAGACAGTTAGTCGATTTATTTGGAACCAAACCAATCGCCAGACGCGAGGACGGATGGTATGGATCGATGGCACATGTTCCTTTACCCGTTGGCGACTGGTCGGGGCTGCAGGAAGAACTTTGGGTTCAGGAGGCGATCGAAGTTCCAATCTGGGAACTCAATGGGCGTTGGTGGATTCGTGTCTCGTGCCACTTGCACAACACGCCAGACCAGATTGAGTTTCTGACGAATGAACTGCGTATTCGGATTTAAAGCTGAATTGATTTTTGCGATCGGGCTATTTTGTCGCGATTCGAAGATAGCCGCTGCAACCGTTTTGAGTGATAATGCGACCATGTGGCCTGAACAACAACCAACCGAAGAACTACTCGCACAAGCAAAAGTTGGAGATGATTCGGCGGTCAATCAGTTGATGGATCGTCATCGAAATTCTCTGCGACAGCTGATTCGCATGCGACTCGATGCCCGAATTCAAAAACGTGTTGATGTTAGCGACGTTGTTCAGGATGTACTGGTCGAAGCAAATCGGCGATTGCAAACGTACATCGGAAATCCGATCATGCCGTTTCATCTTTGGCTACGGCAGATTGCCAAAGACCGCATCATCGACGCTCACCGACGCCATCGCGTATCAGCCAAAAGATCCGTTGATCGGGAGCAGGGCATGATTATCCCGCGCGGTCATGATCATTCGTCCATTCAGTTGGCGTCCTTACTTGGTGATGGTCAACTGACGCCAGCTGCAGCGGCACTGCAAAAGGAAATGGCTGCCAAAGTTGAAGCTGCAATCTCGCAACTGGACGACAAAGATTGTGAAATCATCACGATGCGCCACTACGAACACCTGACCAACCAGGAGATCGGCAAAATTCTTGGGCTCACTGAACCCGCGGCCAGCATGCGATACCTGCGAGCAATCAAACGGCTCAAGACGTTGATGCAAAACGACGAGAAATCCTCAGATGACGTAATTGGGCAGTCCTAGGCATGGCAGACGGTGGGATTAAAAACGATCCGGCTGATTCGGTTTACGATCAACAATTGGCGAACCTGTTTTCGCATTTCACCGATCGCATCATTGGTGGGGAAGAAGTAACTCTCGAAGACGCAGTCCAACAACATCCAAAGTTCGAATCGGATCTTCGCGAACTTTGGGGAATCATGGTCGTCACTCAGGCGGCAGGTCATCACCAGAGGAATGCTCTTTCAGGTGAAGACCAAATCGAGTTTGCGGGGCTGGAACTGCCGTTTGAACTGGGTGACTACACGTTGGAAAAGGAAATTGGTCGCGGCGGCATGGGGATCGTCTACGAGGCCACGCGTAAATCAGATGGCGAAACCGTCGCCATCAAGATGATTCTCAAAGGTGACTTTGCAACGAAAGCTGAAAAAGAACGCTTCCGCGCCGAAGCCGAAGCGGCACGTCGCCTGAACCATCCAAACATCGTTCCGATCTATGCGATCGGAGAACACGAAGGACTGCCCTATTTTTGCATGAAGCTTATTCGTGGCCAAACGCTCTCTGAGAAACTCGTCAAAGGCCCATTGTTGCCACGGAAGTCAGCCGGAATCCTGGCCAGCATCAGTGATGCGATTGCATACGCACACGAACAGGGTGTACTACATCGCGACCTTAAGCCTTCAAATATTCTGCTGGATAACAAGGGCGTCCCACATCTTGCTGACTTTGGATTGGCCAAAGCGATCGCTTCGCAGGGCGCCTCACTTACTCGCACAGGAGCAATTCTGGGAACTCCTTCGTACATGTCTCCTGAGCAAGCCTCTGGAAATCGAGGCAATGTTGGCACAGCAAGTGACATCTACAGCCTCGGTGCGATTCTCTATCACACGCTCACCGGACACGCTCCTTTTTTGGGAGCGACCCCCGTTGAAACGGTTCTAATGGTTATCGAGCAGGCACCGATTCCGCTTCGCACGCTGAACCATCGTGTTGACCGCAACCTTGAAATGGTGACCCTTCGCTGTCTACAGAAACCGCAAGACCTGCGCTACCTGTCGGCTGCAAAGTTGCGTGATGATCTAAGAGCATTTCTCGACGGACGTTCAGTCAGTGCCCGCGAAGGGCGGTTCTTTCAGGTCGTTTCCAATCTGTTTCGGGAAACGCACCATGCGGAAATCCTGGAGAACTGGGGGCTACTCTGGATGTGGCACAGCCTCGTTCTGTTGGTGGCGAGCCTGTTGACCTACATGTTTCACGAAAGTCTGGACATTCGCCGGTATCGCTGGCCGTACATCCTGATGTGGACCGTTGGCGTTGGAGTTTGGGCAATCGTGTTCTGGATGATCCGCCGCAGAATGGGTCCGGTGACCTTTGTTGAGCGACAAATGGCTCACGTTTGGGCGGCAGCGATGGGAATTGTCATCTTTTTGTTCCCACTTGAGTCGGCACTGAACCTGGACGCCCTGCAACTTGCGCCGGTATTGGCTTTGGTTGCAGCGATGGTGTTTCTGGTAAAGGCAGGAATTCTGTCGGGGCAGTTTTATATCCACTCCGCCGCAATGTTCTTGACCGCAATCGTCATGATGCTGAAGCCCGAATACGACATGATCGTATTCGGTGTCGTTTCCGCCAGCTGTTTCTTTCTCGCTGGCTTGAAATACTACCGTCGCAAGAAACAGGGCATCGCCCGCCGCAATGCATTTCTCAAATAGCGACGCTGTTGTCAGTTTGGCAGCGCTCAATCGCTGCAACCGTTACGACCGTAATGGAAAATGTGAAAACTCTGTTCGGTTTTCCCTTGTCGTCATGTCCGAGCATCTTTTTTCATTTTATTTGACCCGCAAAGTTTGACTCTGACTGTTCATGTCATAGGTTTCTATCGAGTCGGGAGTGAACTCCTTCCCAACCGGCTTGGAAGCTTTTTGCTTTCTCCTGCATTGACTCTTGTGAGTCAAATTGTTGGATACCTGATATATGCAGGACAGACCTCATCCGTCTGCATCAGTCATCCTTTTACTTGTTTGAACTGTTTTCAGTTCTGCCTAATTTTGGGCATCCAATTCCGTCGGAGGAAATTTCCTATGAAGAATATCGTTTCTAAAGTACAGCGTTTTTTGAAGTCTGAAGATGGCCCAACAGCTGTTGAGTACGCCATCATGCTTGCCCTGATTGTTATCGTTTGCCTTGCAGCGATTCAGTCAGTTGGTACTAACGCCAGCTCACGCTTTACTGATATTGCTAATCAGTTGGGCGCTGGTCTTCCAACTAACTAGTTGGAAGCCGCTCGTTGCTTCGGCTGCGAGTGCTTGTCACAGAAGATCGCTCACCCGGATTTTCCGGCGTGGGCGTTTTCTGTTTTTAACCCCGTTGAACCGGAAGGAAACTGATCATGCCATACTCAATCTCGCCAGATATTTGTCAGCAGGGATTTGCGATGATCTGCTGTTTTTTCACGCTCATCGCGGTATTTACGAGCTACGTTCTTACGTTGCGAAGCTAGACCACCCATCTGGCAAAAACATCACATTTTGAAAGCCCCGTTCACGGGCACAGATTTGACGCCGCTCAGTCAAACCATACGAACAAGAAAGTCGATTGGAAACAATCGCGACAAGACAAGGTTTAGGAGAATAACATGAGCGAATTTATCACCATGGATGCCACCTGGGTTTTCTGGGTTGTAGCTATTTTTGCCGTCGTCGCGGCTTATATCGACGGAAAAGAACTTCGAGTTCCAAACAAATTAACTTTCCCGATGATCATCGCAGGCTGGATCTTCAGCATGATCGCTTACGGTGTCGCCGGAGACGGCTGGTACTACGGTCTTATGTGGAGCCTGATCGGCACAATCGTCGGTGGTATGACGCTGCTTCCGTTTTACTCAATCGGAGGCATGGGCGCTGGCGACGTCAAAATGATGGCCGCCATCGGAGCATGGGTTCATGTGACGATCGTCTTCATGTCATTTTGCGTCGGCGCAGCAGTCGGCGGAGTCATCGCAGTCATCATGATTTTGATGTCGGGCGAAGCAAAGAAACATTACGACCAGTTCTGGTACCTGATCAATGAGATCACAACAGTTCAGAACCCGGAAAAACTCAGCGAAATTGCGGCTGAGAGAAAAAGCTCAATGCGTTTACTTCCCTACGGCATTCCGATGGCAATCGGAACGGTAATTTACCTTGCTTGGGAAGGAATGCTTGTCTGATCATTGTTGCAGACCCACAGTTGCCAATGAATCGTCTCGCGAACGGCCGATAGCAACAAAAGCTATCGGCCGGACGCAAATCCGAAGATGCCGGATTTTCCGGAAACTTCGAATATAGCTGCTGTTCGACATTCGCTGATTAAGCGAGGGTCAAGCAGCCGAATATTTAAACAACCTACAAATGCTATCAGACTTCGCTAGCCCCTAACCTAGGGTTTAGTGAGTCAACTCCAGGATGGAATTTATTGCAATCAGGATGGATGCTCCCAACAACACCAAGAGATCTCCATAATCCTGAGGAATCAAGATGAAATCAAAACAACTAGTACTTATCGGGATCGCACTTTTGTGTGGTCTGGTATCAGCAATCGGCATCATCCAGGCAATGGGCGGTAGCGGTGAAGTCGCAACAAAAATCCCACACGGCCCGGTCGTCGTTGCAAGTGCTCACCTCGATCACACAGCTGAGCTCAACGAAGAAAACGTCAAGGTGGAAAGCTGGCCAGTGAACTTGATTCCTGAAGGCGCAGCAACTGAAATTGCTCAAGTTCAAGGCAAGTTCATTCAAATTCGACTTCGGGAACGCCAAGCGATCATCATTGATGACGTTACTGTTTCCAGACAGGCACTTGCAATCCCACCGGATCACAAAGTGATCAACATCAAAGTTCCACCAGAAGATCTTCTGGGAGGACTGCTTAAACCTGGTCATCGTGTTGACATCATTGGCGTGTTCAATAAACGTGACGGTAGACAACAAAAATCGGAAACAAAGACATTCCTCAAAGGAATCCGGATTTTCAACATTGGCGGCAGCACGTCAGCTCAGGAATCGAAAAACAGTGGTTCCGCTAGCGGCATCGTGGGAGTTCTGGTTACTGAGAAGCAATCAGAGAAGATCGTATGGGCTCGTAAAAACGGTGAAATTCGCCTGGCATTGATCGGCGACAGCGCTGAGCCAGTTGAAGACCCGGAATTTGACATGGGCAATGACGTTGAAGAGAAGGTTGCAATGCCTACTCGCGATCCTGGCTTCGATTTGTCTTTCGCAGCTCCCCAAAAGCCCAAGTTTGACAGAAGCAAGCTTCGTCAAGTAAAGGTTTACCACAGCGACAAAGTCAAAACTACATGGTTTGACGAAGCAGGTAATGAAGTTGTCCCACCAGGTGGCAATAGCACTAGCAATGGCGGTGGTAGCGATAGCAGGAACATTTCAAACGGGGCAAGTGAGTCACCTTCGGTAGACTACGAAGAGCCTGCCGATTCCGCTGAAATTCCCAACGGTATCGAAGAAGATCAATATCGGGGTGAATAGGTTCGATCTATACCATGTGCACCGGTTCTGTTGCTTGCAACGGTAACGCACATTAGTCCCCGGACTGCCGCAGATGATGCGATGGTCCGGGTTCTGTTGGAACGGAATTCAACAGGAAATCGAATCTTGGCCGCAATTGAAGCGGCTTAACCTCGGGGATCACGGATGAAAACGCATCTGAATTGTAATCTGTTTTTTGGGCTCGCCATCGCCCTTCTCACTGTCATCGCTTCGGGATCATCCCTTTCAGCCCAGGCAAAATTCGGCCAACAGTTTCAGGTCGATGACTCTGTTGACCAGCTTGAACTGATAGCTGGTTCGGCTCGAAGACTGAAATTCAACTACGACGTTCCAGAGCTTGTCGTTGAGAATGACGAAGTTGTGCAGGCAACACCAGTATCTCCCAATGAGATTCTGGTTTCTGGTCTCAAGCCTGGTGTGTCCACGATCACGGTAAGTGATCCTGACAACAATCTCCAGATGATCAGCGTGGAGGTCAAAGTTGATACGCGAAAGCTGGAGTTGGCTTTCCGTAACTACTTCCCTGATTCCCAGATCAAGGTTCACCCGTTGCAAACTGGTGTCATCCTGGCGGGTCATGTGGCACGTGCTGACCAGGTTGCCAACATCATGTTGGTTGCCAGAGATTTCTTCCCGACCAACGTTGTGAATCAGCTTCAGGTCAATGGTAACCAGAACATTGCCATCAAAGTCAAGATCTACGAAGTTTCGCGATCGAAGTTGCGAGAGCTTGGAATTGACTGGTCGTTCATCGATCCGGAGTTCTCGATCATTTCGAGTGTCTCTCAGATCATTCAGGCTTTCGACGCCACTGACGGAGTCACTGCTGGTGCCAACACGCTCTCTTTCGGAGTCGTTGATGATGGCGGAACAAACTTCAATGGCTTCATCCAGGCTCTTGAGTTGCACAGTATTGCGAAACTTCTTGATCAGCCGATTCTGGTTGCTCAAAACGGTCGCCCTGCTGAGTTCCTTTCTGGTGGTGAGGTTCCAATTCTGATCCCTGCCGGTTTGGGAACAACAACGATTGAATTCCGTGCCTTTGGTACCAAGCTGGACATGGTTCCAATTGTTCATGGCAACGGCGAGCTCACTCTGGAAGTTCGAGCTGAAGTATCAGAGGTCGCTCCAGACCTTGCGTCTTCTGATGGAACACCTGGCTTTCGTGTTCGACGCGTTAACACTGGTGTCAAAATGAAGGCTGGCCACACACTGGCTCTGGCAGGAGACTATCGCGAAGATCACTCTGCGACCAAGCGTGGCCTTCCGGGCATCATGCACAGTCCTGTGTTCGGCCCTCTGTTCAGATCTGTCAGCGACCAACAAAGCGAAACAGAGTTGGTCTTCCTGATCACACCACGATTCATCAGCGATGTTGATCCGGCAGACGCTCCATTGCTCGGCCCGGGTCAACTGACAACACCTCCTTCATCACGTCAATTGATGATCGATGGTTATCTCGAAGTTCCTAACTGTGGCGAAGACTGTGCAATCAACGACGATGGAATTCGCTCACGAGGACCTGCAGGCTTCCAGGGACAGGGCGGCGGATTCAATCAGGCTCCAGGATTCAACCAGGCACCAGGTGGATTCAATCAGGGACCGGTATTCGACCAGGGACCTGCATTCAACCCGGGAGCTGGTGGTTCCACGAGTCGAAATCAACTGTCAGTCCCAGGCTATCCCCAGATTGGTGCAAACCAGCAGAACTCAAGGCAGTATCCTGTGCCGGCACAGGTTCAGCAGATTCCTCAGCAGTCGCAACGAGACATTATGCGAGCCTCATTCGAGCAACACGCTCAGAATGCGGGACAGAAAAAGAGCTTGTTGCAACGCATTGGAATCAATGTTCCCAAAGGAAACACCCCGCGTCAGGCATCCGGCAATGGATTCGCGTGGCCAACTGAAAACCAATAGTGTTCACGCACTGTTAAAGAGACATCACCAATCTGACACTTGTTAAAACGGAATCGAAATGAGCGGAACACTGCGAATTTCAATTTGCGACCCGGACGAAGCATCGAGAGAAAACCTGAAGAAGTTCCTCATCGGAATGGACAAGGTTTGGCTCGAAGCAGACTGTTCACGGTACGAATTCTTTCAGGAAATCGTAGGCGAAACGACACCTGACGTAGCAATCGTTGCAATCGATAGCGACGTCGACAAGGCTCTTGCTCTTGTGGCTGATGTTAGTCGCGAATACCCAACCTGTGGCGTGATCGTCGTTAGTGCAGCAACCGATGGACAGCTTATCCTTCGTGCGATGCGAAGTGGAGCTCGTGAGTTTCTCAATTCGCCTATTCAACTTGAAGAGTTGATGGGCGCTTTGGATCGAGTTTCTTCTACCGGCTCTGGCAGTGGACAACGTTCCAAAACGGGCGTCATCATCCCTGTCGCTGCTGCTTCTGGCGGCGTTGGCTCGACTTCCATCGCAGTCAACATGGCAGTTTCGCTGGCTCAGAATCCTGAGCGCAGTGTCGTATTGGTGGACCTTGACCTGGCCCTGGGAGATGCAGATATCTTTCTGGACCTGATGGCAGAATACACACTGCTGGACGTCGCCCAGAACATCGGCCGACTTGATTTGGCGTTGCTTCGGAAGTCACTGACGAAGCACAACTCCGGGGTGTATCTTCTTCCGCGTCCGGTTCAAATCGAAGACAACGACTCGATCTCCGAAGATGACCTGCGAAAAGTACTGGGCCTGTTGAAGGCTTCGTTCTCCCATGTGATTGTTGACCTTTCAAAGTCATACAATCGCCTCGACATGGTCGCCATCGAAGCATCAACCTACGTCATGTTGCTGACTCAGCTGGACTTGCCGTGTCTGCGAAATGTCGTCCGCTTGCTGGCTTCGTTCGAACGCTATGAAGGCGTCGCCGAACGGGTAAAAGTTGTCGTCAATCGCGCCGGCCTGGAGAAAAGCCAGATCAGTCTCGAGAAAGCGGAGCAGACAATCGGCGGAGAGATTTTCGCACGCATTTCCAATAACTACGTTGTCATCTCGGAATGCCGAAACAATGGCATTCCACTCCTGGAACAAGCCCCCAAAGCTGCCATCACCCAGCAGATCGAAGAGCTGGGCGAACGTCTCTCGGGAGATTCTGCAACCGCGGAAGAAACCGAAGAAGATGGCAAAGAGAAAAAGGGCTGGCTGAACTTTCTTTCCAAGTAAAGACGTCAACCAGTTTTAAAGAATCCCGCGATCCCAAGCCCTGCTCATTTGAGCGGGGCTTTTTTATTTCGAGGCTGCTGAACGCTAACCGCGACTGATCCAGTCCAGGCCGATATCAAAATTCAACGCGGAATGCGTCAGAGCACCAGCACTGATTCGATCAACACCCGTCTTCGCGATGCCGGCGACCGTTTCCAGGTTCACGCCGCCGCTGGCTTCCAACAGAACTTTTGGCGAACGCTCATCACGAATCTTCACGGCAGCAGAAAGTTGCTCCGTCGACATGTTATCCAACAGAACGATATCCGGCTTCGAAGCAGGACCATCGGCAATGGAGATTTCGAACTGCTCAATTGTATCGACTTCCAGTTGCAAAATTGTCTGCTCACCATTTGGCAACCGCGAAGCGTTATCCAGAATCCATTTCCTGGCCTTGTCCAGAGCTCCTGGAATCACCTTCGAATCATCTTCGACCTGCGAACGATAGAAAGCCAGGTGGTTGTCCTTCAGCATCACGGCGTCATAAAGTCCCATTCGATGGTTGGTTCCGCCCCCACAGGCAACCGCGTACTTTTCCAGTCGACGCCAACCGGGAGTCGTCTTTCGCGTGTCCAACACCTGGGCCTTTGTTCCGGCAACGCGATCCACAAACATTCGTGCCAACGTACTGATTCCCGAAAGCCGGCACATGAAGTTCAAACACGTACGCTCAATCGTCAGAATATCGTGAGCTGGTCCGGACAGTGTCGCGATCGTCTGTTTTGGCTCAACCGATTCACCGTCAGCAATCGACACCACCAGTTCAACTCGGGGTGCGAATTTCGCAGCAACCACCTTTGCGATCTCAACACCACACACGACTCCTGAGTCGCGACTCACAAAGGCAGCCGATGCCGTTGCATCATGCGGCACCACCGCATCGGTGGTACAGTCGATTCCGGAAGCCAGATCACTCGCCCCCGTATCCTCGGTCAGCGAAGACTCGATCAACTTTAACGTGTCGGCAACAGTTTGCGACGAAAACTCAGGCACAGTCATCACCTTTCAACTTTTCAAGAAACGCACTGATCCGCGCTTGAATCAGTTCAGCAACGCCGCGAAAGACCTTCATCTTCTCTTCGTCGTTGCCCTCAGCATCATTCGGATCCTCGAAAGGCCAGTGTAGTGTTTTTTTGGCACCCGGGATCATTGGACAGTCACCCTTTGCGTTGTCACAAACCGTAACAACCAATTCGAAGTCCTGACCAACAAACTGATCCAGATGCTTGCTCACAAGCCCTTCTGCAGGCAAGTTCAATTCTTTGAGCAATTCAATTGCCAACGGATGAACGTAGCCCGCTGGATTCGAACCTGCAGAAACGGCCTCCCATTCATCGCCACCCAACTGATTCCAGATAACTTCAGCCATCTGTGAGCGACAGGAATTTCCTGTGCAGAGAATGAGCACTTTTTTTGTATCAGACAATTCGATTTCCTAAACGTCGTAATAGAGACAAAATTCGAATGGATGAGGCCGACGACGTAATGCTTCGACTTCCTGATCACGTTTGTAATCAATCCAGTGTTGAACCACATCCCGTGTAAACACATCACCGCGAAGTAAAAATTCGTGATCGCCTTCGAGCGAGGCCAAAGCCTGCTCCAATGATCGCGGAGTCCGCGGCACACCCTTTAGTTCTTCTGGAGGCAAGTCGTAGATGTCCTTGTCCAGGGGTGGTCCCGGATCGATTTTGTTTTCGATCCCATCGAGCGCCGCCATCAGAATCGCAGAAAACGAAAGGTAGGGATTCCCGCCCGGGTCCGGACAGCGGAACTCAATCCGTTTCGTCGCCGGGTCGTTGCTATAGACAGGAATCCGACACGCAGCCGATCGATTTCGTTGCGAGTAAGCCAAATTGATCGGAGCTTCGAAACCGGCGACCAGACGCTTGTAGCTATTGGTGGTCGGATTGGTAAACGCCAAAAGTGCGGCAGCGTGCTTCAGGATTCCGCCAATCGCATACATCGCAGTTTGACTCAGCCCCGCATAGGCGTCCCCCGCAAAGACTGGTTCATCTTCTTTCCAGAGCGACAGATTCGTATGCATGCCCGAACCGGCTTCATCGAGCAAGGGTTTGGGCATGAAGGTCGCTGTCTTGTGATGTCGAGCCGCTACATTCTTGACGATGTACTTGTACATCATGACGTTGTCGGCTGCCCGCACAAGTTCGTCGTACTTCAGATCAATTTCCGATTGCCCCGCCGAACCAACTTCGTGATGTTGACACTCGACCGTCATACCGCAGTCGATCATCGTCTGCATCATTTCATTACGCAGATTCATCAGCTTGTCGACGGGAGCACTCGCCAGATACCCTCGCTGATAACGCGGTCGGTATCCGGAATTGGGCCCAAGATCAGCACCCCGATTCCAGGGACCTTCTTCACTGTCGACACGATAGTAACCCGCGTTTCGGGTTTGATCGAACTGCACATCATCGAAAACGAAAAACTCGGCCTCTGGTCCGAACCATGCCTTGTCAGCGACACCGGACCCTTTCAGATAGTTGACTGCTTTGCGAGCAATGAATCGCGGATCGCGACTGTAGTCTTCAAACGTGATCGGATCGACAACATTGCAAATGATGTTCAGCGTTGGCAGATCGGTAAACGGATCCAGAAAGCAGGTCTCTGCCTGGGGCAATAGAAGCATGTCACTTTCGTCAACGCGCTGCCATCCCTGGACGCTGGACCCATCAAACCCGATGCCTTTTTCAAAGACGGCTTCGCCGAACATCGAAACGGGGACGGTTGTGTGAGCCCACTGTCCCAGAAAATCCGTAAAGCGCAGATCAACAGCGCCAACGTTATTTTCACGGCAGTAAGCGAGTACTTCTTTTGGAGTCAACCGAATCTCCGGGATCGCGATCAGTCAGAATTGCATTGCAGGAAACCGTGAAGATACCCCTCCAGCGGCTACCTGTAAACTCGCACAAAATACCAGCACGACGCGAATGCGTTTCGCAGACAATTCGACTCAAACGAGGCGATTTTCATCACCCTTCCACCGACAAGTGAATTTCTGGAACGCGTCGTTCGAATGTTCGTAGTCCCGGCTTTAGCCGATATCTAACCGAATCGAATCCGCCTCAAGGCAGCCTTCAAACAACAACTTCAAAAATTCACCAACCTCTCCGGGAGAGTAAATTACGCCATCGGGCTACCTCAACGCAGACTAAAAGAACAGTTTGGAGATTCGACTCACATCCATCACCGACACAAAGATCATCAAGCCAAGAATGAAGAATAGTCCTCCATAAGTCAGGAGGATTTCAACCTTCTCACTGACAGGACGACGGAAAAATCCTTCGTAAGCAAGGAACATCATGTGCCCGCCGTCGAGGACTGGAATCGGCAGGAAATTCACAATCGCCAGGTTGGCACTGAGCAACGTCAGGAACAACAGCAGACGACTGGTGCCCTGCGATGCTTCCGATGTGGCGGCAACTGCGATCGTACCCGGACCACCCATGTTGGTCACGGAAAGTTTTCCAGTCACCAGCTTGGCCAGAAATTTCCCAACTCGTCCAGCGTCGTTCCTAACTTGCTTGCAACCGTTACTGAATGCGTCCGACCAGGTATCCGACTGGTAGTGCCACTCGAGGGCTGTTAGCTGGAACCCGCGCGTCGACAGAAAATGACGTTCCGATTTCACCGACTGAACAACCACTGTCTTTGTCGATTCACCATTTGAAAAATCGATTTCGAATTCCGTACCAATTGGAAGATCCTGAACCGCTTCAAAAATTTCCGCAAAGCTGGTTTTCGTATCCACGAGATCAATATTCTTCGCGTGCATTTTTTGGAACCACGTCTGTTTCCGGGTATCTTCGGAAAGCAGATACTTCACCCGTACGATCCTGTCTCCATCCTTGACTCCAGCGGCAGCGAGTTTGCCGCCAGGAGTTATGTACGCAACATTGTCCGAGACTTTGATCGCCAGCCCGATGGTATCAAGCGCCAACAAGCCAATCGATCCAACAGTTGAAGGCGAGTTCGAATCAACAGGAGTCACCTTGACTGACTCTTCCTTCCCACCGCGACTGACAAGAAACTCAATTTCACCACCACCCTCTTCGAGGTGACGTCCCATTTCAAAGTCAAACGTCAATGGACTCAGGTTGTCAAATCCAACAACCGACAGAATCCTGTCGCCCTTCTCGAACCCGGCTGCGGCGGCGGCCGAATCAAGCTGAACCGCTTCTACCAGCCCCCACTCGATACCGAATCCGATTTCACGCGCCGGATTGGCGCCGATCGCAACCTGAAGCTGCTCTTTCGATTCACTGTCTTTCTCTCCGGTCGTCCGCTCGACCAACAACTCAACAGGCTTCGACGCGTTGATGTACAGTTGCTGCCGAAGTCGGGAGACACGATCGACTTTGGTACCATTAACCTCCAGAATCAAATCCCCTTTCTTCAGCGGCGGACTTGCTGTCATCGCGGGATTGCCGGGAATTGCGTCGTCGGAACTGACTTTGGGAATCAACTGGGGACCAAAGCCCAGCAAAGCGAAATCTGGTGCGTTACGGCTCATGCCTTTCCTGGGCGTCACCTCGACCGTTTTCATTTCGTCAGAACCATCGCGTTCGAGATCCAGCTCGATCGGTTGATTGGAATCCGAGAAAATAATCTCCTGTAGCATATCGGCGCGAGTGAAGTATCTGTCGCTTGAGACTGGTTCAGAGCCCACGCGATACAGATTCGCCCCTCCCAGATTTTGCTCCCACGCAGGCCCTCCGCCCACAACCGAACCAATCGATGCCGGTTCGTAGTTCACGCCAAATCGAAACGCCAACGCAGCGAACACAATCGCGAACGCCAGATTAAAGATCACTCCTGCAGAAATAATCGCCATCCGCTGCGGCACGGTTTTGGCTTTATAGCTTCTTGGATCAAGCTCATTGCGATCGATGTAGCCGTCTTTCTCCATCTTTCCGTCGACTTCGGATTCCCCGCGCGAACGCTCGTTCTCGCGCTCGATGTTACCAGGGTTATCGTCCTGCCCCAGCATCTTCACGTAGCCGCCAAAGGGAATCATCCCGATACCGTACTCCGTTTCGCCGACCTGTTTACGAATCAACGCCGCGGGCAAAATCTGTCGACCAAAGAGCTTGATGGGCACATCGAAACCGACGTAGAACTTTTCGCATTTCACACCGCAGGCCTTGGCCACCAAAAAGTGACCCAGCTCGTGCACGAAGATCACCATCCCGAGGCCAAACACGACTTGCGCGATCGCCCACCAGGTTCCAGGTTGCAACCAATAATTGCCGATTACGATCAGACTGAAATCCACCTGCTTAACTCCTGGCGAGCCCACTGGTCGCAAGCCATAAGCTGCTCCAGATTCGGATTCGCGATAAAATCATGTTGTTCCAAAATTTGCCGACACGCCGATGCGATGTCAGTAAACGAAAGTTCTCTATTAATAAACGCAGCCACGGCCGATTCGTTCGCCGCATTGAGCACCGCTCCGGAAGTCCCACCTTTGGCTGCAACTTCAAAACCCAATCCAAGGGCCGGGAATCGATCCATGTCCGGCGGAATAAACTCCAACGTTTGCGGCCGGCTCAAATCCAGCTTCGGACTGACTCCCGCAATTCGGTTTGGCCACGACAGTGCGTACTGAATCGGAAGCCTCATATCCGGCGGACTCAACTGAGCTACCGTCGAATGATCCACAAACTCAACCATCGAATGAACGATCGACTGAGGATGCACAACGACTTCGATTTTCTCAGCCGGCAAATCAAAAAGCCACCTGGCTTCGATGACCTCCAGCGCCTTGTTCATCATCGTGGCCGAATCGATCGATATCTTATCACCCATCTGCCACGTCGGATGCGCCAATGCTTGCTCGACAGTCACGATTTTCAACTCTTGAGCCGAAAAATCCCGAAACGGGCCCCCGCTGGCGGTCAAAATAATGCGTGAAACTTCATCTGACTTGCCAGCTTGCAGCGCCTGAAAAATGGCACTGTGCTCGCTGTCGACTGGCAGAATCATGCTACCGCTTTCAGCAGCAAGATCCGTGATCAACTGCCCAGCGACAACCAGTGTCTCCTTGTTCGCCAAAGCCACCGTCTTGCCAGCCTTCACTGCAGCCATCGTGCCTGGCAGCCCCGCGATGCCCACGATTGCCGCCACAACAACGTCAACTTCTTCAGCCGACGCAATCTTTTCGACTTGATCCTGCCCGATCAACAACTCTGTTCCGTGGGGCAGGGCACCAAAGTCAAAACTCGACGCAGCGGTTTCGCATGTCGCAACCACGTACTTTGGCTGAAACTCTTTGGCTGCTTCAACCAACAGATCCAAACGCGAATGGCCAGACATTGCAAAAACCGAAAGACCCTCAACCTGACGCACAACGTCAAGCGTGCTTTGTCCAATGCTACCGGTCGCTCCAAGAATGCTGATTCGTTTGGGGTTCATATTGGTGGCATAGGCCTTTGGCGTGTTGGACTCAGAGTAAAATGTTTCGCTGTTTCAACATCATAAAAACTTGATTGTTGAAAAATCGCATCACTGACGGTAAGCCCATAGAGTCCCGCTGCGGCTGGAAATTCTACGAATCGCCGGGGATAATCACAAGATGAACAAAACATGAGGGTTATTTTAGCCCGATTCTTGCAGCATTGGTCGATACCCGTGTGGCAGCGCTTTACGGCGTCACAGTCAGCGATACCATTGGGATTCCAGTGATGTGGCGCACAATCTGCAATGAATCCGATTTGCGGGCGACTGGCACTTTTCCGCGTTGTCGATTCTGAAGCTCGCCTCTTTCAATAAGCGAAACTGAGAAACCATGGATCAAAACCAAAAACGACCCCCCGAACCAAAGAACAGTTCCACGACATGGTTCGCGCTGATCATCGTTGCGTCATTGGCGATTTGCCTGTTTCTGGTCCTGCAACAAAACAGCAAAACGCTCAGCTTCAGCGAATTTCAGAACCTGATCAAAGTAACCAAGTACGTTCCCGGAACTCAGGATGAACTTGAAGATGGTTACAGCGGCAAGATCACCATCAAAACAAGAGGACGGTCGGGGAAAGAGTACGTCGTTCAACTTCCCAACGATCTGAAAATCACGGACTCCGAAATCAAGGGAACCTGTTACTACTACGAGCGCGCCGAATCGCTTGACGGAAATCCGCCGAGTTCAGCTCGGACCAATTTTACGGTCGTCAAAAACAATTCTGACTCGACACAAACTGCCATCAACGAACTGCTTGACGCCAGCAACATTAGCAGCTCTTTCGAAAAACCAAACTTCCTGGACGAGTATGGCGGCTTGATGCTGCTGATGGCTCTGACTCTGGGTTTGTTTTACTTCATGATTCGCAAGCTTGGTGGAGCCGGCGGCCCAATGCAGTTTGGGCGCAGCCGCGGAAAACTGTACGCCGAAGAAGACCTCGGCGTCAGCTTCTCGGACGTTGCCGGAATCGACGAGGCGGTTGAAGAAGTTCGCGAAGTCGTCGACTTTCTCAAGAATCCGGAAAAGTATCAACGACTCGGCGGAAAGATTCCTCGCGGCGTTCTGTTAGTCGGACCTCCCGGAACAGGAAAGACGCTGCTCGCAAAAGCCATCGCTGGCGAAGCGGACGTTCCGTTCTTTAGCCTCTCCGGTAGTGACTTTGTCGAAATGTTCGTTGGAGTCGGTGCGGCTCGTGTTCGCGACATGTTCCAACAGGCAGAATCAAAAGCTCCCTGCATCATCTTCATCGATGAACTGGATGCACTTGGGAAAACGCGCGGTGGTCAACCCGCCGGCGGTCACGACGAACGCGAACAGACACTGAACGCCTTGCTCGTTGAGATGGACGGCTTCTCTTCCAACAGCGGCGTGATCGTAATGGCGGCAACCAACCGCCCTGAAACACTTGACCAGGCATTGATGCGCCCGGGTCGCTTCGATCGCCATGTACTTGTTGATCGCCCCGACGTTCGCGGACGTGAAGAGATCCTCAAAGTTCACGTCAAAAATGTCAAACTCGACCCAAACGTTGACTTGAAAAAAGTGGCTGCCATCAGTCCCGGTTTCGGTGGTGCGGAACTCGCCAACCTGGTCAACGAAGCGGCTCTCCTTGCGGCCCGCCAGGAACAGAACACGGTCGTGATGGCGAACTTCAACGAAGCCGTCGAACGCGTGACGGCAGGTCTGGAGAAAAAACAGCGCGTCATGAACTCGGAAGAGAAACAGCGCGTCGCCTATCACGAAGCCGGTCACGCGCTGGTGGCCTACGTATTGCCCAACACGAACCCGGTCCATAAAGTCTCCATCATTCCTCGCGGCCTGGCAGCACTTGGCTACACGATGCAGCGTCCGACGGAAGACCGTTATTTGATGACCAAGAGCGAACTGGAAAGCGAATTGCAGATTCTGGTCGCCGGAACGATGGCCGAAGAGTTGATCTACAAAGACATTTCAACGGGTGCTTCAAACGACCTCGAACGGGCAACCGATATCGCTCGCGGCATGGTGATGCGTTACGGAATGAGCTCACTGGGCCGAGTCAACTTCAAGCAGGATCGCAGTAGTCCATTCCTTGCCGGCTCTGGTGGCAGCGTTGGCGGACAGCTTTATAGCGAAGTCACGGCTCGCGAGATCGACATGGAAGTTAGTCGCATCATCGAAGAGGCGGTCGAAAAAGTTCGTGACATGCTCAAGGTTCGCAAACAGGCCCTGGTGGCTTTGACGGATCGTTTGATCGAAGTCGAATCCGTTGATTCGGACGAACTCAAAAACATCATGGATGAAAACTCGCCCGGCCCTCTACTGGTTCCCGGCACCAGCTTCACCAATGTCATCGCCAAAGATGACGACGAAGCGGATACCAACGAGAACAACGACGACAAACAGAGTCCGGATATTGGCGCCGCTCAATAAACGATTTGTCTGAATTGGTGTGACTGGGGTGTCTCGCCACAGTATGATACTTAATCACTGGAGCCAGTCGCCCCAGCCAAAGTTATCAATCACAATGACGACCACCCAATCCAGCCTGCTCATACGCCTGCGAACTCGTGGCGACTCCAACGCCTGGGGTCGCTTTGTTGGCATCTACACGCCGCTGGTCCATCACTGGATCCTGAAACTGGGCGTTGAAAAAAATCAGGCAGACGACCTGGTTCAGGAAGTCTTCGTCGTATTGCTTGGCAAAGTCTCTCACATCGTGGCCAACCGACCGAAGAGCTTTCGAGCCTGGCTAAGAACGGTGACGGTCAACAAATGTCGGGACCATTTCCGAAAGTGCAATCGGAAAACTGAGCCCACGTTTGTTTCGCATCTGGAAGTCGCTGGCGATGACACCAACGAAATTCTGACGGATCAGGAATATCAAACCTTCGTTGCTCATTCGGCGATGCGTTTGATGAAAGACGCTTTTTCGGAGACAACCTGGAAAGCCTGCTGGGAAAACGTCGCTCGCGGAAGACCTGCTCGAGAAGTCGCCTCTGAGTTGGGCATCTCGGAAAACGCCGTGTATCTGGCTCGCGGCCGCATCCTGAAACGGCTTCGAACGGAACTCGATGGACTCTGGGAATAGCTGGCGTCGGGTTTTAAGAGTGCCTGGTCGTTTCCAGTCGCCGCAGAAAAAGTCCTAAAATCTTCAAAAGGACGAGACAGGTATCTCTACCCGGTTTCGTCAAGTTTGCGTCCGACTCAAATTCAATCCAAACTGGATCCATGGCGCATCAAGAACCAAAAGACACCGAGCTCGCAAATTTTCTTCGCGGCGCGGTCGATGACCAGACGCAAAAACGTTGCGAAGATCGACTGTTGCAGTCGGCTGAAAACCGCGACACACTCGCTGCGTTGGCCGACACCGTTAACGATGACTCACTGCTTGCCGCATTGAAACTTGGGGATGCGAACAACCCGGAAACGAGTGGCTTTGCTCTGACCGATGGCCCTCAGTTGCAAGGACTTGTTGAAAAGATCGAAGCGCTGGTTCCTCGCCATTCAATTTCAGCAGACGAACTGTCTCGCATTTTCGATCCCTCCGACAATCCTCAATCGCTTGGACGGATCGGACGATTCGAAGTCACCGAATTTCTGGCCTCCGGAGGCATGGGCCTGGTTTTTCGCGCTGTCGATCCTGAACTGAATCGCGAAGTCTGCATCAAGCTGCTTAGTCCGAGCCATGAATTCAATGCCGAGGCGAAATCCCGTTTCGATCGGGAATCGCGTGAGATGGCAAAGATGAACTGCGAACGAATCGTGACGGTGCTGGAAGTCGCGAGCCAGAAAGAGCTGCCATATTTTGTGATGCCCTTGCTCCCCGGAAGCTCACTACGAACCGTACTCGATCGCGAAGGAAATCTCTCAACAGAGCAAACCCTCGAGATCGTCAGACAATTGTCTGAAGGACTCAACTACGCTCATCAACAGGGCGTTCTGCATCGGGACATCAAGCCTGACAATCTGTGGGTTCTGCCCGGCGGCAATATCAAGATCCTGGACTTTGGACTGGCGCACATCGAAGGCGAAGCAGCACCGATCACTCGATCAGGAACCGTGCTCGGTACACCCAGCTACATGTCCCCGGAGCAGGTTAAAGGAATGCCGCTTGATCCGCGCAGTGATTTGTTCAGTGTCGGAGTTGTCCTGGTTGAAATGTTGACTGGAAAATCGCCCTTCCAAAAAGCGAATCTCTTTTCGACGCTGATGTCGGTCGCTTCGGAAAAGATCGAAATCAGTGACATTGATTCCGACGGAGAAATTCCTGCGCCGCTGCAAACGGTTGTCATGAAACTTTTGGAAAAAGATCCCGTCGATCGCATGCCTTCTGCAAAACAGTTGCTGCAACACCTGGATTCAACCACGTCTGACTCTTCCCCTGCACCAAAGACAATCGTAAAGGCGGCCAGAACAAAACACGGGTACCTGAAGTGGATCGCCGCATGCGCCGCCGGTTTTGCCGCGTGTTTGGCAGGCCTTTTAATTTGGCAAACGACCAACAAAGGAACCCTGGTCGTTTCCACAGACGACCCGAAGGTCGAAGTGCGAATTGCCGACGAACAGGTCAACATTGTCGATCCTGTTTCCGGGAAACGGTATCTCATTCGGATCGGCGACACGCCATTGCCCAGCGGCGTCTATCAACTGGAATCCACCGACGTAGAAAATGGGTTGTCTTTCTCCTCGCAGACCATTGCCATCAAACGCGGAGAAAAATCGATCGTGACGGTAAAGCTTGTTCCCGCCGAGAGCGACCACGACGTCGCAACTTCAAACAACAACCCTTCCCCCATCGATGCGCTCGACACAGATTCGCTCTGGGCAGATTCAACTCGCGATCCGTCAGCCTATACCGAAGCTGGGCAGACAAAAATCGCCGACAAACTTCGTAACCTTCCTGGACTGGACCTTCGAGAGTTGGGCTTTGTTGAGAGCAATGCAATCTCGGAACATGCGACGGTCCAATCTCCAGCGCCATCTACCGATGCGAAAACCTGGACCGTTGAATCGACCGAACTGGACAAGGGGAAGTCGCACGACAATGCAGACAAATCCATGCGAGCCTACCTGGTTGATGGCTGGTTGAACGTTCGTAACACAAGTTTGAAAAAATCGATTGCGATTCTCCCGGTTCCGGGTTCTTCATACGCAATCAAATGGGACGCTTCGAACCCCAACTTGGTCGCTGTCAGTAGTGTTCTCGAAACTGAAGACGAGAAAAGATATGTGATTTTTGTCTGGCACATCGAAAAGGGCACAGCAAAACTGATCCGTGCGATCAAAGCCGATAAGGGGTCTTTTATCTTCGACCGCGGCTATCGCATTTTCTGCTTCAATCGGGGGCGGGTTGAAGTACGATCCATCATCGACGATAAATCCTGGCTTGTTCCCGATTCAACCAACGAGTCGTTCAACGGTGACAGTATTTCACCAAACGGACGCTATGTGACGACGTTCGCTGTGCTTGGTGATCAAACTCAGTATTCCATTCTTGATCTCAAGACAGGACGTCTCGTACGAGCAATTCACGGCCCCGGACGAATTCAATGGAATTCCGATTCGACACGTATCGCTGCCTATTATCGAGACCCGAATAGCAGAAACGCTCCCGGAGTCGCTCACATTCTCGACTTGGCGACCGGAAGCTCTTTGGAAGAAATCACGATAGAAGAACACGCCCTGGATCGAACCCGGACTGCATTGAGTCCCGACTTCACCGTGCTGGCAACCACAATTTATGGTGATGTCCTGCTAATGGATGTCGCCAGCGGTCGCAAGTCGGAGCTACCCATACCTTTGCGTCACTCCAACTACAGCAATGGTTTTTCACGAATTCAATGGCAGGGAAACAACTCTCTTTCGATCAAATACACTGAAAAAATCATGACGGGAATGGTGAGCAAGAGTATTCGTCACAGCACCACAGACCACTATTTTGAATTCAAACGCAACTCGGGTATCAGCGGTGAAATCGTTCCAGTTGAAACCAAAGGCAAGTCAGAATCAAACATTGCTCGTATCGAACTAAGAAAGGCTCGCTTCCTAAAAGACGGAAATCTGGGCCTGGCTATAGAGGTTGCAGGAAACAGTCGCGAAACCCCCAACAATTTCTGCGCGTTAAAAGTAAGCGACGAAAAAACCGACTTTCTACAAAGGTACTCCTGCAACTCCACGAGCGAGCGACTAATGAGTGACCTGGCCTCGAAGGAGTGTTTTTCGCCTTCAGGAAAATACGCGTTCACAATTTCTGAATTCAAGTCACGACGCGAACTCACAAGCAGTGGAGGCAACGACATATTTCTTTTCAACATCGCAGAACCAGAGAAGTCTGCCTACATCGGAACCTTTGAATGGATTCGAGAAATATGCTGGAACGACGATGAGACGTTTGTATCGATCACCGGACGCGAGCACTCACCAAAGGGCACCTCAGAAATTGGCAAAATCATTGATCTCAAGAACATGAAAATCATCGACGTCGAAGGTTATTCTGGATTCGAGAACTCACCCCATCACGTTGTATCGTTTGGCAACGGTTTTATATGTACCGTGGCATTCAAATCCCGATTCACCAACAACAAAAAAACGTGGGGAGGAACCAGGAGCTGGCAATATCGGATCGTCATGTTTGATCCGGAGTCAAAATCTGATCAAACCAAAAGCATCCATCTTGGTAATTATCTTGGCTTTGCTATTTTGAGCGCTACCGTTGGAAAGGCAATCGATGGTCGGCGGATATTGACCGTGTACCAAAAGAATGTAGATGCACCGGAATCGAAACCAAAGGTGCACTACTACAATGTTTCTGAAAAATTAAAACTTGAGAAAATTCAGGACACAGACTCGATTGAGTTCACTTCGATCGAGAAATACGAATTGCCACTTGATGATTCCGAAAGCAAATTCACTCGCGATCTCGGGTTGGAAAACGTCATTCGACATAATGACGATCCTGCAAAGCTCTGCCTTCAAGGAAATGAAGGCACAATTTTCTTCGACTCAAAGAGCAGAATGTTCGGCCCCGTGATCAGGCACGTCCAACCTAACCTCAAACCGCTGCCATGCAAGGAAGGGTGGATGCTCTTTGCTACAACCTCCATCTCGGTTTACGACTTCGAAGGAAAACTGGTACGGCGACGGTTTGTTTACTTCGATGAAGAAAAAGAAGAACCGGTAGTGACAGGGTGGATTCAGAATAACGGTGATGGAGCTACTGAACTGCTTCAGCAACACAATCGCGGCAACAAGTTCCGGAGGATTAACTTCCTCAGTGGAGCCTACAAGATCGACTAACCCGCATTCAAATTCCACTCGCGAAACCAAAACTGAGCACCGCATACTCTTCGTGAGATCTCACTGGAAAGTGCCAACGGGACAAACGAATTGCATTTGAAAAGGAGGCAGTCCACCACATTCTCTTCTTTGGCAAGTCTTGCTGTTTGTTATCAGCGTGACGTCGTTTTGTTGTCAACTTGACGCATTCAACTGAGTGAGCAACCACTGAGTTTTCACCGATGACGGTTTTGAGAGAGTCTCTATCGGAGACTTAATTTAGCCAGCCTGTTCCATCGGCCTCGCCAGCCTGGCTGGCGAGGCCGGAAGTGGTAAATCCTGCTACCACCACTTTACATCTCAAGTCTTTGAATCTGTGATTCGCTCAAGCGCCAGCCCATCGCACCGGCGGTTTCTTCGATCTGCCAGGCTCGCTTGGCGCCACAGAGCACGGAGCCAATTCCAGGTCGCTGCATCGTCCAGTTGATCACTACCTGAGCCACCGTCTTGTCACATTCGGCTGCGATCAAGTCCAGTTTGTCCACCAACTGCTGAGCCCGCTCAAAGTTATCGCCCTGGAAAATCTCGTAACTCAAACGTTTATCGTTCGGATCAAACTCGTGACCTCGACGAATCTTTCCAGCCAGCAAACCTTTCATCAACGGCCAGTAGTTCATTACCGATACGTTTCGCCCCAGACACCACGGAACCAGTTCCTCTTCAATGCCGCGTTGCAGCATGTTGTAGCGAGGCTGGAATGCGGACACCGGGCAGACGGAATGGAATCGTTCCAGTTCATCAACTTTGAAATTCGAAACACCCACGCTGCGAATCTTTCCGGACTCCAGCAACTTCACAAACGCCGTCGCGCTTTCTTCGACAGGCACGTTTG
>CAYUNP010000019.1:34970-46262 GCA_964446085.1 uncultured Pirellulaceae bacterium | reverse complement strand
CGAGTAGAAAACTCATGACACACTTGATCGCTCGAGTCTTACTGATCGCCATGATTTTGCTGGGCTTGCGCGGCGCGGGCAATTTATCGTTCGAGCAATACCAGTCAGGAGAAGCCTGTCCGGTCCTGGGCAACTTTATCCCTGCCTGCTACATCGCGTTTGGTGGTTACATCCTGATTGCGATCGGTGCCGCGCTGAGCTTTTTTCCCACTGGAGCCGAAGGAGCTTCCACGATTCCGACATGGGGCAGATATTTGTTCTGGGGCGGAACGGCTGTGGCCGGTGGACTGGCCGCTCTCGCAACGGTGATGGAGTTAGTCAAGGGCGACGTCTGCCCCGTCGCATTCGGATCGGTGCCGATGTGTTACGTATCTTTGGCGTTCAGTATCGTGATTGCTGTAATGTATGTCCTGAGCTTTCGTTCTTCGGTTTAGAAACATCCGGCCCGGCTACTGACAATCTAAATCTGCAACTCAATCATACCGCGATCATTCGTCATCTTTGCTTTCGTCGGCTTCCTCGTCATGGCTGATTTCGACTTTGTGACCGGCTTCGGCAAGCAGTTTGATGAGAGCTTCGTCCAATTCTTTGCCTCTGATATTCTTGTAGCGAATAATTCCCTTTGCATCAATAACGTAAAGCGTCGGCCAACGTTCGATGTTCCACTTTACAGAGATCGGGCCTTGAGTTCCTTTTTCACCATTCCAAAAGCTTCGCCAGGGGAGTTTGTTTTCCTTGACAGCGGATCGTGCCATTTCCAGATCCTTATCGCTGTTAACACCAATCAATTCGAAAGGCCTGTCTGACAATTGGTTAACGAGCGACCGCTCGTGAGAGTACATGGCTCGACAGGGGCCTCACCAATGTCCCCAGAAATCAAGCACAATGACTTTGTCTTTGTAATCGCTTAGCCTGAACTCGACGCTCTCCAGGTCAGTGCCCACAATGTCGGGAACCGCACTGCCAATTTTCAAATTGCGGGCGTACTCGGCGCCATCGATTCGCTCGACGAAAGTGATTCCGGACAAGTCGGTTGCTTCAGCGAACTCATTTTTGAGGGCATCGCGTAGCGATTGAATTTCGAGTTCCATCGCTTCGGCTTCTTTCCCGTCCAGTGTTTTGACTTTTTTTGCCAACAACAATTGCAGCGAATACATGGAAGATGCTTTGACCGAATCAAAGCTGTTCTCTTTGATCAGGGTTCTGAAAGCTGTTTCGGCTTTATGCTCGGGGAGGACTCCTGAAAATCGTGGAACAAAGTTCACCAGCATTTCAGTATCGACATGGTGCTCAAGGAGGATGTCCACCATCAGCTCGCCATCTCTTTTTCCCCTGTCGCCATGCCACCACCAGGAAACGATTTCTTTTGCCTGTTCGTTCGAGCCCTCTTTCACGAACCTGGAGAGTACCCCGTTGTAAGCCGTTGATTTCGGTATCGTCTTGACGACAGCCTGGCGTTCCTCCGAATTCGTGGCCGCTCGGTATCTCGTGGAATAGGCTTTCATTCTTTTGCGGAAGTGTTCTCGCATTTCGGTGAACGATTCCAGTTGATCGATTTCTTTGGCGATCTGCTCCCGTGTCGGCACTGCGGCTTGTTTTTGCGCGACAACGTCCGGTGCCCAGCCCGCGAACAGGCACATGAAGACGCCCAGAGGAAGCAAACGTAGTTTCAAATTCACAAATCTTCTCCAGAGTTTAGTGTTGGTTTAGTATAGTCCCTGGTTGCCGTATTGTCTGCCTTGATCTTTCGTCCTGAATCCTTGAAAATGTGGCATCGCAATTCGACGAAAAAGAACAATGACACAGTCGCCGAAAACCTCTCATCGCGCCTGCAATCTTTGCGAAGCGATATGTGGATTGGAGATCGAACACGACGGCGAGAAAGTCATCTCCATACGGGGTGACAAACAGGATCCGCTCAGCCGCGGCCACATCTGTCCCAAAGCCATTGCCCTGCAGGACATTTACGACGATCCGAATCGGTTACGCACGCCGATGCGAAGAAACGGAACCGAATTTGAACCCATCAGCTGGGAAGAAGCCTTTGCCCTTGTCGAAACAAAGCTGACCAGCATCCGCCAGGCACACGGAAACGATGCCGTCGCGGTCTATCTGGGCAACCCAACGGTTCATAACTCGGGCGCACTGATCTTTCAAAAGTTTCTCAAGAAGTCACTGAACACTCGTAACCTGTTTGCAGCGACATCGGTTGATCAACTCCCGCATCACCTGGCCGCGAGTTCGATGTTCGGCCACGGGCTGATGATTCCGATCCCCGATATCGACAACACGGATTTTATGTTGATGCTGGGCGCCAACCCAGCGGCCTCCAATGGAAGCTTGATGACGGCTCCGGATGTCAAGAATCGGATGAAGTCGATTGTGAAACGGGGCGGAAGAATTATCGTCGTTGATCCGCGCGAAACAGAATCAGTAAAACTGGCAACCGAGCATCACTTCATCCGTCCTGGCACCGATGTGTTTTTATTGGCTGCGATCCTTAACGTGTTGTTCGCGAAAAACTTGACCGACATGGGGCGCCTTAAAGAGTTCACTCGTAACATCTCCGATGTAGAGCAAGCCGTCAGCGACTTTACGCCTGAGCAGGCCGCGAAGCTAACCGGCATCGATGCGGCCACGATCGAAGAACTGGCGATCGAATTTGCAGGCGCGAAGAAAGCCGTCGTCTACGGTCGGATGGGCGTTTCAACACAACCGCATGGTGGGCTGTGTCACTGGTTAATCAACGCGATCAATATCGTGACGGGAAACCTTGATCGAGTTGGTGGGCAAATGTTTGCCAAGCCAGCCGTTGATATCGTGGGGAAGTCTGGAACGACGGGTGAGTTTGGTCGCTGGAAATCTCGCGTTCGCGGGTTACCTGAGTTCGAAGGTGAATTGCCCGTCGCGATTTTGGCCGAAGAAATTACAACGCCCGGCGACGGACAGATCCGTGCTCTGATCACCAACGCCGGCAATCCGGTTCTTTCGACGCCCAACGGAGTTCAACTCGAACAAGCCATCGAGCAACTCGACTTTTACGTGGCTCTCGACATTTACATAAACGAAACAACGAAACATGCCGATTTGATTTTGCCGTCGCCAAGCGGCCTGGAAACGAATCACTACGACTTTGCGTTTCTTGCGCTGGCGGTTCGCAACGTGGCGAAGTTCTCGCCGCAAACTTTCAAGCCCGCGGCTGGCAGTCGGTATGACTGGGAGATTTTTAAAGAGCTTTCCATTCGGTTGATGCCGACTGGCGAAGGCGTGATCGGGAAGCTTCGAAACTGGTTTAGTAAAGCGGCGCTACGCTTGATGACGCCTGATCGATTGCTCGATCTTGGTTTACGGATCGGACCGTATGGAATGTTCAAAGGCGGATTGTCTCTGAAAAAATTGAAAGCCAACCCGAGTGGAATCGACCTTGGTCCACTTACAAGCGTATTGCCTGGCATGCTGAGAACCAAAGACAAAAAAGTTGACGCCGCGCCCAGGTTTTATGTCGATCACTGGAACAAAGTCAAAGCACAGTTTTTGAAATCTCCTGACAACAAGTGCGATTCAAACGAGTTCAGTCTCATCGGTCGTCGACACTTGCGAAGCAATAATTCCTGGATGCACAATTCAGCGCGACTGACCAAGGGCCCTGATCGATGCACGCTGATGATGAACACAGACGACGCCAGTCGATTGAATCTTCAGGACGAGCAACAGGTTAGCGTGACATCAAACGTCGGATCGGTTCGCGTTCCTCTTGAAGTCACCGACAAAATGATGCCGGGCGTGGTTAGCTTGCCACACGGCTACGGACATCATCGATCGGGAACGAAGCTTGATGTTGCTCAACAGCAACCGGGCGTTAGCATTAACGACCTGACCGATGACAAAGTTGTTGATTCGCTGACTGGCAACGCGGCTTTTTCAGCTCAAATGGTACGCGTGGAGACTGCGAATGAATGAAGAAGTCGGTGTCGGTCGCGACATCACGGGATCGATCCGAGCCGAGATCGTTGGCAACCCGGACGATATCAATGGCCCGCTGTTCGCGATCAACTGGTTCGATACGCGACTGGCGTTTATGTATCACTTTTACAATTTGTTGGCTGCTCAACGCGTGTTGAGACTCGGCGCGAAAGTGATGTTCAAAGGGAAATGCAAAGAAATGATCGGCGGCGATTCGGAAATGGCGCGTCAATTTCTGCTGATCGTCAATTATCCGTCGGGCACCCGGTTTATGGATCTGCTTGGCGACAAGATCTTCCAGTTGGTGAGCGTCTTTCGTGTCATGGCGGTGAAGCAGTTTTCATTTGTCTTTCACAAGCGCAGAGAAATCCATCAAACGCCGGCGGCTGGACAGAAATTTGACTCCAGTGATTGTTACGCTCTGCTGCATTTGAAAAAATTAGCTGATGGAACGTTTGATGATCGACTGGCTGACCTGGACGGCATCGCCACGGGGCACCAGGCGGAGATCTTTTTCGCTGGAAGCATGGTTGGCCAAGTCGTTTTGTCGAACAAGTCGTCGGGCAAAGAGGATCCAATGCCGTTCATTACCGATAGCACCGTCCTGTTCAAAACTTCAAACCGACAGACGATGGCGTCGCTGTTTGAATCAGCCGAAATGCAAAGCTTCCTTGCTGAAGCGCCGGGTTACTTTGCTTCTTACGTCAAGCGGACGATGTAGTCATGAAATACATTTTGATTACAGGCGTCTCATCGGGAATCGGGTACGACGCAGTCAGGCATTTTGTAGACCGTGGCTATTTCGTTTTTGGAAGCGTCCGCAAAGAAGCCGATCAACAACGCCTTGAATCTGATTTCCCGGAGCGTTTCAAATGTCTGCTGTTTGACATCGTTGATCGGTCTGCTGTCGCGATCGCGGCGAAACAGGTCGAAGAAGTCCTCGACGGAAAACTGTTGACTTGTCTGGTCAACAATGCAGGAGTCGGTTTGTCGGGGCCGTTGCAGTTGATCGACGATGAACGATTTGATCACCAATTGTTGGTCAACGTTAGCGGAACTCGAAATGTGATCAATGCTTTCTTGCCGATGCTGGGTGCGTCCAAAGATCGAGCCTCCAATCTGAAACCGGGCAAGATCATTAACAACAGTTCCATCTCGGGCGTTGTGAATACTCCGGTCAATGGTTCCTACTGCGTTTCAAAACACGCGATTGAAAGTCTTGGTGAAGTTTATCGTCGCGAGCTGATGATGTACGGCATCGATGTCATTTCAATTCAGTCGGGTCCGATCCAGTCTCAAATCTGGGAAAAGAACATTGGCAAGACTTCAGAATTTTCGGAGAGTGATTACCAGACGATGATTCAGCGGACCGAAGAGATCATGGAGTCCGCTCAAAAAATTGCCCAGCCACCAAGCGTGTTTTCGGAACTGATCGAAAAGATCATCGACAAACGACGTCCTCGACTGGCCTACATCATCCATCAACAACGTTGGCTAATTTGGATGTTGCGATGGTTTCCGAAACGTTGGGTCGATCGCATGATGCACAAGAAGATGTCGTAGGCTTGAAGTCCTGCTAACATGGTCCGTGACAACAAAGTTACTTCCCGGGAAAGCCGACATGAATTTTTCGCAACGATCTCTTTTACCTCTGGCCTGCTTGCTGCTGTGCTTTTTCACCAACGGCGCGGACGGGCAAACACAGTCGGGCGAACTGGAGAAATCCAACTTAAGACCCTACATTTTCTTTAACTTCGAAAACGATTCGCCTGAAGACCATAACTACGGAGCGTTCCACTACACCAACGTCCAGCGTACGTTGCCGCCTGACATGGTGGGACGGTACTACCAGAGCGGATTGTTTCATACCTGGTATCGACCAGTCAAAATTTATGGCTTGGATGATTTCAGTCGCGACAGGTACGGCTACCATGCCATGGAAGGTGGCGTCGGGTACAAGCCTTATCTTCGTTTTCGTACCGATGCCAACCCACACAAGTTTACGACCGGCGCGGTAGCCGGTGGCTTTGGCTCATTTTCGAACGGCCCGTTGCAAGGTTCGCCTGGCTACAACCGAACTTCGAAACAGCCATCTTTGGGTTGGGAGAAAAATGTCGGGCGCTACGGTGCGGCTCAGCTCAGCAATCGACTGCTGTACCCACTGGATGGTGTGCCGCTGGGAGTCGATACCAACAATCAGATGCTGGGCTATGGCTACTATGCTCTGCCGCTGACGGAGCCCAAATTGACGACTGCCGGTAAAGAAATCCCAACCGGCAACCATTGTTGGACACTGTTCCTACAGACCTCGAACTTCTCCGGTCCGGTTTGCTTTTTTACGCCTTACCACTGGTCGAAGTATTCGCTGAAAAACGACAAAGTCATCGGCAAAGGCTTCGACAACAGTCCGCTCACAGTGAATTCGATCTACCAACGAGAAACGAATGTCGTGCCGGCAAAGAAATGGACGGCTCCCAACGGCGATACGTACTATCGGACGACGGTCTACACGATGCCTGCTGACGGTGACAATATCGGCCGGTTCGGATCGTTGCCGATGACCCTGGATTCAACCAAGTGGGAGCAATTCAAATCGTGGTTTGACGGTGGCAGCCCGGCTCCGACTGAGTTTGCCAAAAAAGAAATTCACTTTCGAAAATTCAAACGTGCCAACCTGGCGTTTAAGCTCGACAAAAAAGTCCGCGTGGCGACCGGTAGTTTTGCCCGTAGCAAAAATGACAAAGACTCCTCAGCAGCCGCTTTTGAATGGCAGGGCGATTTGATCAAGAGATTCGACAAGAACCTCGTTCAGATGCCCGAGTATTATTTGTTGAAGAAAGATGCCAAGGCAGCCAAACCGATTCCTGAAAGCGACGTTCCGACAGAAAGCAAACTGACGGGCCTCAAATTTCCTGAAGATGTCAAACAGGACTTCAATTTCAAAGGCTTCAACTCTGAGCCGGTGACGACGCCATTAAATCCTGACTACAAGTTTAGCAACGACATCACGAGTAGCTGGAGCAAGCCTGGTCCGGTGGCGGGACCGTTCAAAGCGAAGTTAAGTGACGGCAGCCAAGTCGTTTACTACTGGTACAAATTCAACGAGCAGCCTGCGATGCTTAATTCTGACATGGACGAAGCCGAGCGGGAGTTGGTTCAAAAGCGTGTCGAGTTGATGCACGAGAGTTGGTCTGGCAACGACCGCTATTTCCCGAAGCCCGCTCAGAAATTGGCCGCAATGGACAAGGGCGTGATGGTGACTCCTCCGAAAGGTCTGGAAATTGGCTACGTGCCGATCTGTGCCCATCAGCAAGTGGTCGGCGAAAAGCTGCCAAAGTTCCCAAAAGCAAATCGTAAAGCAGATTAGCAGGTTACTTGCTGGCAGAGAATCGTCACGGTGATGCACAAATCTTCAGGCCGAAAAATGAAACACAATCGGAATCGCCATATATCAAGTTAGAAATGCGGCATACACGAACCGCATCCATGCTACTCCTTCCAGACATCCACCGATTCCTTTTTCGAATCGATGCTGTACAGAATCTCAGTCCCTTCAGGCACTTTTGAGTTCTTCAGTGTCTCGATGATCAACGCGAGTCCTTTGTCCAGATCTTTGACAGTCACGTCGATGCCGGTAAAAGGTTTATCCGAGATCATCGTGCCGCCGCCGAACACTTCACCCAACTCGGCAGCCTCTAACGCAGTATCAACTGGGTCGGCGATTTTGCTGCGATCAAAGGCTGACAGGGCCTTTGGAATTTTGATGTAAAGCACAAACTCAGGTTCCTCTTTGATGCCATCCGCTTTGTTCTTCGCTTTCTGTTCGTCGGCCAGTTTTTTCTGGAACGCCTGAAACTCTTTCATGTTCATTTTGATTGGTTCGCCAATCGTCACACCTGAGTCCGACGCCGACGGAACGGGCGATCCCTTTTTGGCAAACGGAAGGTGCATTTGCGCTTTCATCGCTAACCGACTGTTGGCCGGCAAGTTCTCCAGGCTCGCCTCAAACATTTCAGCAGCTTTGGCGAATTCCTTTTGGTCGTGCAAGAATAATCCGAAACCAACTTGGGTCTCGCCCAGTAAAATTCCTCCAAACTCGGTTGCTGCTTCAACGGCCTGTTGATACTTGGGTTGGGCCAAATCATTTTGTCCTGAGTAAACCAACCAGCGGGCGTAGTTTTGAATCAACTGCGCGCGGTTGCGTTTCAAGTCATGTTGTTGGGCATAACCGATCGCTGTCTCAAAAGTTTTTCGAATGTTCTCAGGTTGTTCCAGTGAGCCGTAAGTCCGGGTCATCGCGGCGTACAAATCGCAAACAACCGCGTCGCCAGGTTTGGCAGCTTTGATTGTCGCCTGCAGGATCGCCAGCCTTTCCGGATACAACCGCAATTTGTCAGCAGCATTGGACTGATGGATCAACGCACTAATGTGCTGCTGAGAAAGTCCAGGTTCATCTTTTAGTTTGTCTGCGAGTTTTTCAAACACGATCATTCGCGTGGCTGGGTCGCCGAGTTGCTGAAAGTAAATCAACTGGTTCAGCAAACCTTTTTTCGCATTTTCCGACAGACTTGCCCATCCGATTGCGTCTTCGGTAGATGTAAAATCGAGCGATTTCAACAGTTCTTTGATCTTTCCACTGCCCGTTCCTTTTTTCGCGGCGCCGTAAATCGTATTCACGCATTCGGCCAGGACCAAGGTTGCGTGATCGGCGTCAGGAAATTCGGTGGCTGACTTTTTGTAAATGGTTTTGGCCTGGTTACATAACTCGATCGCTTCTGAGAATTTTATTTGGCGCATTTTGAGCCGAGCCATTCCGGCGAGCCCTTTGGCGTATCCGGGTTTGTCTTCGCCAAACAACTCCTTCCGCTTCTGCAGTGCTTCGGCGGCCAGCTCAGGTGCCTCTGCGGCCGTTCGATTGATCAGCAAGGAATCCACCAATTCGTTTTTGAAATCGAGCTGAAGTTCCAGATACTCATCGCTGGCCAGACGAGGGTCGATGGCCATGGTCAAAAGTTGGATGGCCGTTTTATGATCGCCCGCCTTTGCATACAACCTTCCGGCTGCACCGAGAACGCGCCCATATTCAATGGAGGTCGTGCCGTACTTCCGGGCGGTTTCTATGGCGAAGGATCGCATTTCTTGTGTTGTCCCAGCCGGGTCGTCCTCAAACGCCTTATTCAACTCATTTATTTTGTCGTCGATTTCGTCAACCGATGCGATTAGCGCGATCGGAGGAAGGGCCGCCGAAATCGGTTGGAAATTTGGAACTTGGTTTTCAATCGTTTCGGCATTTGTCGCGATCGTTTCACTCGATTCGACTGATGCAGACGTGGCGGCTTGAGTAGTCAATTGCCACGGAACGATGCCCAATCCCGCGATACAGATTAACAACAGATAAGTCAACTTGGCGGAACGCCGGTTGGGGGTATAGGCACTCATCGCGTGAAATCTCCGTTTGAGGTGGTGGCGAGATCGAAACATGGAAGTAGAAACCGGAGCAGCCAAAGAGGAATTCGCAGAAGTTGAAACCATCAACAAGGTTTCTGCATAGGAGTCCATCGACGTTTTCGAATCAGCCACCGCCCGTTGGTCGCAAGCGATCTCCTTGGCCAACTGACATTGACCGGACGCAATCCAGACGAACGGGTGGAAGAAGAAAACAGCCTGGACGATTGTCATCAGCCAATCCCAGCAAAGATCGCGTCGCTGCAAGTGAGCAATCTCGTGAGACAAAATTTCTCTCGTTTGGCTGGTCGTCAACTCAGTATGCAGCGACTCAGGCAATACGATGATGGGTCGCATGACACCAATCAGAAAAGGGGAACCTACCAGTGTTGTGGTGGCAAGTTCTGGAACCATCGACTGCAACGCTGGATCGCAAACGGAAACCAGTTTTGCCGATTGTTGGTCGTCAAGGAAATTCAAGCTGTTCATAATCGCCATTTTTTTTCGCCAACCGAAAGCGAGTTTCAGCAAACAAAACACAAATCCGATTGCCCAGATTGATGTCAGGATAAATGGCCAATCAATGGTGGATGTTTCGGTAGTTGATCGTTGGCGATTGGCAGCTTTATTGGCTGGCGCTGCCATTTTGCCTTCGTCGGCTCGTTTGGTGCGTCTGGCCAATACGATTGCTTCGGCGTTGAGCAATTCATCATAAAAATCAGCGGTCAATTCTGAATCGCTGTTGTAAATTTCAGCATCCACTTGCTGATTCACCCGCGCAGTTATTTCGGGCGCATCCGTTTTGTTTTCACCCGATTTTAAAATTGGAATTTGAAACGGCGATGCCACGAAGATCAGAGCCAGCATCTGCACAAACACCAATCGCCATAGCCAACACTCGGTCACTCCATCAATCGACTTGCGAAAAATGTAACACCCGATCAGCACGACAGTGATCGCAATCGCTCCATGAATTGAAGCTCTTTGAAGTGATTCAATCAAAACGTTTGTCACTTTTCGCTCCCTTTTTTAGTCGACTTCCTTTTGCCTGACTTCTGTTTCATCTCGGTAACCAGGCGATTGAGTTCATCCACGTCATCGGGCGAGAGGTCTTCTGATTCGGCAAGGTAAGCAATGAACGGTGATACCGATCCGCCAAGCATTTTCTGAACAAAGTTTCCAACCACACCATGCATGATCTGGTCTTGAGATTCTCTACTGGAGTAGTGAAACGCTCCTCGCATTTTCTTTCGCGACAACAACTTCTTGGCTCGCAGTCGTTCCATCATGGTCAGGATCGTCGTGCGTGCTTTGCCAAATTGCTCAAAGTAATCGGCAACCGCCCGGACAGAAATCGGTTGGTTTTGGCATACATATTCCAACACCGCCATTTCTTCCTGTCCGATTTGAGAAGGATCTTTCTTTTTCGCCATGCTTTCCAAGCCAATTATTTTTGTAAATTCGCCTGCCTACCGATGTAGTCAATTCCGATTTGCTGACTATAGCTGTAGTCGGACATGACTGTCAAGCAATTTTTTGAAGATATTACGGCCGGCTGTTTGAGAAAGCAGGAAAAGTCATCGCACCAAGCCCGTCTTTCGCAGGCGACCTATTTCCCACATGAGCGAACGAGATCAATGACGTCTTCTTCTTGCGCTGCTTTTTACTGCGGTCACAATTAGCACTGCAATGACTCAATCCAAGTCGCCCGAATCCAAAAGCTGTTTGCTGCTTTGATTTGCATGTTGATAAATTGCTCGCCGGCGATTTGAGAAAAAAGCTTGGCCCCGAGACGCTGGAGCAAATTAAGCGGAGTATGGATTCTCAAATCGCCCCGTGGCTACATGCTGTCGCCGCTTCGGGGCTTCGAAACAGGATCGACAC
>CAYUNP010000019.1:1693-34870 GCA_964446085.1 uncultured Pirellulaceae bacterium | reverse complement strand
TCGCCCCGTGGCTACATGCTGTCGCCGCTTCGGGGCTTCGAAACAGGATCGACACTCACTCTTTTTTCGCCGCGGCCGCGAAATGTTCTCTCGGGTCATTCTCCGGTCGCGTGAAGCGAATACCGCTGGTCATCTTTTCGCCAAGCTTGTTTTCTATCCACAAGAATAGATTGTTTAGCCACTCAAAGCGTTTCCGACCGCTTTGGACCAGCAGCGCAAACGGAAGGCTGGAACAAACAAGAATGGACAGGCCAATCGCGACTCGCAATAGACCTGTAGGGACTGGAATGAAAAATGAGAGGATCAACAGAACGCCGATGGCTTTCCAGAAAAAACGTGGCAGCTTCATATTCAATCCATCCAAAAGCGAGCTGTATTGGTCGGCGCGAAAGACCGCATCATACCCTATCGCCCTGATTGATGAATCGATTAACCAGCCGCGACTTCTTCGCCGACCACATTCGTGAACGACTCGAACTCCTGCAAGATTTTCGATACCTGTGCCTGAAGCTGATCCAGCTGCCCGTCCCGAGCCGCCGATTCAATTTCAGCCGCGAGATTACTGATTCGATCCGCCGATACGGTGGCTGCCGTGCCCTTCAATCGATGCGAAACATCGTAGGTCAGTTGCGAATCCTGTTTTTCCAGGCAAGCCTGAAGAGCTGCTTCGTATCCGGGCAGTGAGGCGGCGAACTGTTCTGCGATACTGAGCACAAACACTTTGTCGTCGATCTGGCCCAGTAGTTTTTCAAGGTTGAATATGGCGTCGCGATTCTGTCCGTCCGTGTCAGCCGGATTTCCATCTGCGGGTTCAACGATGTTGACGTGGATTTTGTCCAGGAAACCTTCGATTTCGAAAGGCTTGGTTAGGTAGTCATCCATCCCGGCTTTGAGGCATCTTTCCCGATCACCAGCGAATGCATTGGCGGTCAGAGCGATCACTGGAATCTTGGGGATCATGCCCAATTCAGTCATCTCCCGAATTTTCCGGGACGATTCGAATCCGTCCATCACTGGCATGTGGCAGTCCATCAAGATTGCATCAAACCTGGTGTCGAGCTTCAACGTCTCGATTCCAACCTGGCCATTTTCACAGATGACAACTTTGATACCCGCTCTTCGGCAGATCTCTTTGGCAAACATCTGGTTGACGGCATTGTCTTCGCAAATCAAAACTCGCAAGGATCGATTTTGCAGCTTGGATGACCGCAATCGATCAGCTCCTGGCAGTTCGTGGCTCTCCTGTCTAGAGTTAACTGGCTGCACGAAACGCGTTTGTGTAAACGGTTTGAGGAGAGGCTGAACGGCGCCTTTGAGTTCCCATTGCTGCTGTTCCACGACACAGTTCGCCGGCACCACAGGAATCAGAATCGGAGCACCATCGCAAGCCATCGCGTACTGCTGTTGTTCCATAAATTTGCCGACCGATTCGAGGCCGTCAATGCTGTTCAGGAGGACCACGTCAAACTCGTCTTTGAGCAATATTTGGGAATCACCAAAGAACGATGCGTTGACGTTGTATTCATCAAACATCTCATGAAGAAGTTTTGAAATCGGCTCACTCATGCCCACGACAGCCACACGCTTGTCGGTGGGAACAATCGCGATTTGGCCTTCATCATATGTGCGTTCCTGCGAGGCAAACGGAAGTCGAACTTCGACGATGAAATCACTGCCTTCGCCCAAAACACTTTGAGCGTGAATTTTTCCGTCCATCAATCCAACGATTTCCCGGCAGATGGTAAGCCCCAATCCGGTGCCTCCGTACTCACGCGTCGTCGAAGAATCGCACTGCTCAAAAGCTTCAAACAGTCCGTCAATTCTGTCTTCCGGAATGCCGACTCCAGTGTCCGAGACAACGAAGCGAATGTCAGCGTATTGTTCGTTGACTTCGCTGCATCTTGCGGTGACGGTGATGCTGCCTTTGGCTGTGAATTTGGCCGCGTTACCAATCAGGTTAAATAGAACCTGTCGCAATCGATTGGAGTCGACCATGACACTGCGAGACAGGCGTGGATCGACAAAGCTACCCAGGTCAACGTGCCGCGTTCCTTGCTGAAGGTTGGTCGCCCGAACAACGTTTTCGATAAAAGGTATCAGCTTCGTTTCCTGTAATTCCAGCTCCAGTTTGCCGGCTTCCATTTTTGAAAAATCAAGCACGTCACCGATGACCGTTAGCAACGTCTCGCCGCTGGTTCGGCAGGCCGCAAGATAGTCAGCTTGAGTTGGCGTCAGTTCAGTGCTTTCAAGCAACTGCGTCATGCCGATGACGCCATTGAGCGGCGTTCGAAGTTCATGACTCATCGCAGCGACGAATTGGCTTTTCGACTTGTTGGCTTTGATGGCCTCGTCACGAGCTTCCTTCAGTTCGTTTTCGTATTTAATTCGCTCAGTTACGTCCGGAAAGATCGCGATGTAGGTAGCTTTGTCTGGATCCTCCGACGCACCCAAATTGCGGCAATGGACTTCGACGTCCAATTCTTTGAGGTCCTTGGTACTCACCTTGGTTGGGAAAATACTTACCGTTTGATTCCGCATCGTCTGGACCAATTGCATTCTGACTGTTTGCTCAGGGAGATGCATGTCGATCTGAGAAACCTTCATATGACGCAATTCGTCTTTTGAGTATCCTGTCATATCGGCGGCCAACTGGTTGGCGTCAATGATCTGAAGGTTGCCGTTAAAAACGACGATGGGGCAACCAGCATTGTCAAAGATGGACTCAAACCTCTGCTGTTGCGCGACCTTGTCCCGGAGAAGTTTGATCCAAAGTGCTGCAAGACCACAAACCGCCAATAGCAAGCCCAAACCGATCGCGACCATCCGCGATACAGATGTCTTGCGCTCGAGCAACATGACGTCATCGGGTCGAACAACAACCAGTTGGCAACCGTACTGCTGATCTTCTTTGGAGACTCCGGTAATTCTGACTTTTTGAGCGATGCTCGGATCGAGTGGTGTCAGGGAGTCCTTGGCAGCTTCCTGGAAATGAACTGCAATCGTTGAGTCACCTTCAGCCAAAATCAGATACCGTTGGCCGTCCCGATTTTCGATACGCCGCGGCCTGCCTTCTACGGCAATGCGACGATCGGGTGTGAATGTTTTGACTGCATGATCGATGGTAATTGGCTCAGGCTGCGGAAATTCGCCAAGATTGAGGTGACGCATATAGTCGACTTCGAATTGAGGCTGGCCCGCCTGGTCCTGCCTCTTGATTCCGCCTATTCTCATAATCATTCCGGGCTTCAGATTGCCTGTGGAAGGTAGCTTGAGTCGTATCGCTGTCGAACCATCGAATACGACGAATTCTGATTCCACGTAGTCGATCAAACAAATTTGCGCAAAGGTTAGAAAGCGACCTTCAGGAAAATCGTCCCGTTCAAGGAATGACAGACCAACCATTGGGGCTGAACCGGAATCAGTGGAGTTGTTTTCGCCAACGATTTTCAGGTCAGCAGGTGAGTTGCAGAAAACCTTGTATCCGTCAATTCTATGTTGGTTCTTTCCCGGTTCGAGGAAGGCTCCGCCGCTCACGAGTAACCCCAGGACGCCACGGCACTGGATTCGATGCCCGGCAATTCTGGAAACATTTGGGAATTCAATTCCAGCGCGATGTCGGACCAGGATGCAAACGTCTTTTTTTGCTTCCGTCTTTGCGTAGAGCAATGTTTCCTCTGCACTCACAACGGCCTGTAAAATGTCAAATTCAAAGGTGAGATATTTACAATCGTCTTCGATACCAATCCTGGTATTGCTTTTCGGTTCTACCAGGTTCCCCGTCCCTATCACGGTGACTACCGAATCTGAAACGATCGGTAACAGGTCGCCTTTGGTCAGACGACCACGGACCTGTACACGTTGCCCTGGTTTGACCGAAGAAACGTCTGGTCGATAGACAAAGATCGCGTCCTGCCCTTCCTGAACAAAGAGGAATTCTCGCATTCCATCGACGAACGTGACGGTCGCTTCAAAATCAACCAACGCGCCAAGCGGATCGCTTGGAGTCAACGCCCGGATGGAACGCAGGTCGGTATATTTGACTTCCTGGCCTGCCACAACATTTGCCCAGGCAGGCGCGAGCGTCACTGCGACCCAGGCGATGCCGAGTATGACGATGCGAGGATAGTTCATTGCCAATGGAATCGAACAGGACTGCTTGCGTTGTTCTGGCTTTAGTTGATTCATGGTTCTAACTTGTGCGGGTGGGTTCACGAGCGGTGGTGAAAGCGCATCAACAGGTTTGAGGCGAAAAGCCTTGGGGGGTGGGTCTATACAAAGATAGGACCCGGATGATTTGCTGTGCGGTCGTATCAATTCCAGGCTCCGGACCACGTGATGCATCGCGTCGGGTTGGGAGGGTCGTTTGGAATATCCATCCGAATTCGATTGCAGGAATGGGAAATCCCACCATGGACAACTCGCTGGCGACATCGCGGGATCGGTTAGGCCGTGTTTGGAATCGAAGCGGCTTTGAAGATGATCGAAAACCCAATGCCGCAGTCGAAGACGTCGAAACACCAGTGGACCTGGTGACAAAGAAAACGTTGGACGAGAAGTAGTAGACCGCGGTGATGAGCCGTTTGGGCGTTTGATAATTGTGAGCGGCTAGCGCCCAAACTGAAAGTTTTCTGCTGTATTGTCGAAACAGACCCGGACGCATAGTTGCGGAGCAACGACATGCGATAGCCTCGGACTTCAGTCCGAGGTTGGGTAACATGGATTCAACGGTTCGCGGAGCGACGACAGGTGGTCTTTCACGACACGGATTGCACGGGCGTGAAGTGGCATCGAGGTGACGATGCGGTCGATTCACTCACGCGCACTTCTTACTTGTATTTGTCGCAAATCGCTCGGAATCAGTGACAAGGAGCGCTCCAGGCGTTTTTCCTGTCGAGCCGATCAGAATTGCGCCAAGCAGCTTGGCGAAGGAGGAGGATAACGATGTTCAAGGCAGATTTTGTCCGAGTTGAACTCTCTATCGCAAAAAAACAAAAGAATGCCCAGAAAATAAGCGTTTCCAGGCAGGAAGAAATAGTGCGGATGAGAGGATTTGAACCTCCACGGGATGTAATATCCCACTAGATCCTTAGTCTAGCGCGTCTGCCAATTCCGCCACATCCGCATCGAATTGGATCGGTATCTTAGTAGTTGCCCCCGCAAGCGGTCAAGCCGCGTTTTGAACAACAAATGGTCGGTTAATTTTCCCCAATGATTGGGCCATAGGTATCCGGTCGGCGGTCGTCGATTCGATGGACTTCGTGCTTGCCGGGCACCGCCACCAGGTGTTTTCGCCTCGCAAATTCGACATCTATCTCTGCATAGACAATGGCTTCGTCACGATGGTTCGCGAAATCCAGTTCACGCCCCAAGGGATCGCAAATCTTGCTCTTGCCGATAAAGTCGAATCCGCGTTCGGTTCCAATTCGGTTAATTGCTGCGAAGTAGACGTTGTTTTCCAATGCTCGCGTATTGGGGATCACGTCCGCAACCAGGCCCGATCCCGGAGGCCAGTTGGTTGGCAGGGCAATCAAGTCGACCCCTTTTAAGGTCAAAACACGGGCTGATTCGGGGAATGAAATGTCGTAGCAAATGTTCATTCCGACTCGTAGTGGTTGTGAATGGCCTTCAAGATTCAACTCGAAGACTTCGAACGGATTGTCTCCCGGAGTTGTAAAATTGTCGACGCCCAGGGTGGGTAAATGAACTTTGCGGTATCGGGCGATGATGCCGGCAGGGCCGACACAAGCGACGCTGTTGAAAATTCGTGTTTCGTCGCGTTCAAGAAAACCAAAAATCGTGTGGGTGTTGAGTTCTTTGCATTGTCCGATCATCGATGTGACAGCCGGTCCGTCGAGCGATTCGGAAACTTCCAGGGCTTCGTCGAACGATTCAAAACAGTATCCCGTTGTGGTGCACTCGGGAAAGATTGTCAGTTGTGCACCGTTTGAAGCACTGGTTTGCAAGTGCTGTTGCATGGTTGTCAGGTTGTCGGTTGGGTTTGCCAACACGATGTCCATTTGGACGCCCGCGATTTTGATAAGTGCCATTTTTGATTCAGTGGATAGGCCTTGGAGTTTACTGCCGATTGTACAAATTCAGTAACGGTTCATGCGTGCAGAGTCGCGCGATTGGTGGCTTGATGTCGAAGGTCAGAAATTCGAAGGTCAGAATTACTTCATCGACTCAAACCGACGTTTGAGATCCAGGTATCCGGGATGATCCGGATCAAGCTTGAGCAATTCGTTGATGTAGACTTCGGCTTGTTCGTGATTGTCCGTTTCCATATAAAACGTTGCCAGTCCCAATTGGAATCCTTGCTGGTCAGGATCCATTTCGGTCGCGATCTTCAAATGCTTCTCCGCGTTTTCCAGGTCGTCCTGTAGATAGCTCGACATGCCGAGTTGATAATGCAGCACGCCTACGCCTGGCAAATCTTTCGCTCGCTCGACATCGATTTTCAAGAGTTGGTGATCTCTCTTGCGAAGCTCACCGATCTGAGCCGACAGGACTTCGATCTGTTTCGACGCGGATTCGGTGCCGCCGCGGCTCTGAATCTGGGAACTCAATAACATGACTTTGTTCTCAAGTATCGCTGCCAAACTGGAACGGGGACCCCTCAGGTTGGGTTGCAGGCGAATCGCAGTCCTGAAACTTTCGGCCGCCTGATTGACTTGCCCCATTTTTTGGTAAAGGTTGCCGACTTGCATGTGAGCACCAGCGGTATCAGACATCACCATTAACGATTTGCGATAGTCTTCGATTGAATCTTCAAAAGCCCGTTGCAGACTGCCAGAGAGAATGGCGTCGCGGGTCGAAGACGCAAGCGACGTCATCGCTCGTGCTGCTTCGACCCGAACACGAGGCGATTCATGTTCCAGCATTTTGCTGACCGAATTGGCATACTTTCGCAGTTGGGCTCCGAAGGTGCCGGGCGTTGACGAGTAGAGCTGACGATTTTGAATTTCCAGAAACGCAATTTCAAGCGTCCCAATCGCTGCAACGATCACTTTGGTATCCCTGTCTTTGAGCAATTCTACTGCGACCTGGTAAGCACTTTCATCGGTTTGATTTGTGAGCAGTTGAGTTGCCGTGGCACGAATGATGGCGGGGTTGGCAACGTCTTTTGCAAGTTTCGTCAATTGTTCGGTCGCCGGTTTGTCGTTGCGAATGTTGGACTGTGCCATCGCCAGTTCCGAGTACCAGGACGTTTTCGGTGGCGAAGATTCTGGTGGGTACCAGTTCTTGCAGGCATCCGCCATTTGCTGATCGATTTTGGCCAGAATTGCTTTCGAGTCAGCGTCTCCATTTTGAGATGCATTGACCCAATCGAGGTATTGCGTGAACTGTTCCTGCTTGGGCAACTTTTCTTCAGGCGCCAACTGCATGTGGCATTGAGTACAGGCGTTGGGCGTGCCCAATGACACACTCAGATCAGGGCGCGGAACGCGGAAGCTATGATCGCGACGGTGATCAACCGCCATATAGGTCGTTGCTGGCATGTGGCAATTGACGCACATTGCACCTTTGGTTCCCGGCTGATGATGGTGGTGTGCCTGGGAGTCGTACTTTCCGCCGGGGTGCTGATGGCAGGAAGTACAAACCATGTTGCCCGAGTGTTTCAGTTTCAGCGAATGCGGATCGTGACAGTCGCTGCACTTGATGCCGTTGTGATACATCTTGCTTTGCGAAAAAGAACCGTGCACATAATCTTCGGCACGGATCTGTCCGTCGCCATGGTAAAGCGGTTCGGACAGAAGCTGCAATGAATGATAGTCGTCATAGTTGCAACCAGGTTTGAAACTGGCATCGGTTACGGTGCGGCGAGAATGACACGGTGCACACGTTTGGATCTGGTCCAGATTTCGATCCGTTTTAAGGTTCACCAGCCCGGTTCCATGGTGCTTGTCCCAAAAGGGACTTGCCTGAGATGCAATCTCGTTGTGCAAGCTGGCGGGACCGTGACAGGCTTCGCAGCTGACATCAATTTCTGACCAGGTGGTGTTCCACGATGCGGATGCGATGTCAAAATTCTTCTTCAAATTCGTGCTGTGACATTCCGCACAGCTGACGTTCCAGTTCTGCGTGATTCCGGTCCAGTGTAGTGGGTCGGTCGGATCAAGTTTCTCGTTCACATCGGGAGGCGAAAGATAGAACCACTTTTCGGCCCGCGTGTCCCACGAAACTCTCAGTACCTGCACCCTGCCCTTGTCCAGTTCAACCATGTACTGCTGCAAAGGTTCAAAGCCAAAAGTATATTTGACTTCGAAGTCATCAATCATGCCGTCAGGACCTTCGGTGTTGACCATGAATCGATCACCTTCACGGAAGAGTCGCGTCGTGACGCCGAAGTGTTCGATCGTCTGATCGTTGAAGTCTCCGAGAACTGTTTGGTCGGTGGCAACGTCCATTGCTTTGTCGTGATGCGAACCGGTGAACAGTTCGACCTGCTGTTGGTGGCAGTCTGCACAGGTTTCTCGTCCCACATAATTTGCGACCGCATCAACTGGCAGTCCTGAGTGATAGTCTGCCATCAGGTAGCCGCAGATGACAATCAACACGAACAGGATCAGGAAGATCAGATGGGTTCGTTTGAGCATGAATCGTTTCGGTTGGAGTGCTACACGGGCATGGATGATTGGATATCATATCCTAAAGGCAGACAGATTCACCAGTGCGAGCGTTTTCTATGGTGCCGAACCCGTCGCTGAAGCAAAAAGCCATCGAGCTTCTGGGTCAATGTGACGCAGCTGGTTTGGGTGTGGATTCGATTCAGTATTTCGAGATCGAAGGAGCTGTCGTTTGTTGTTTGGGCCGTTATGCAGAACTTCTGTCAGGCAACACTGTGTTTGTTGGAAGCTCACGACTGACAAAGAAGCTTGACGAGCTGCCGAGGTTTTTCGATGGGCTGTTGAAACTTGCGGTCCAATTGGATCCAGAACGCGATGTCTTGCTCACTGGTGAGGGGACTACCTGCGATGCAATGGTCCGTCGAGTCGCAGAACTGTTTCAGGTTCCCATTCTGGATCTGGAATTGGCACCGTTGGAACCCGGCAAGCTCAAGAAGGCTGTTGCAAAGTTGATTGACAAACCAGTGACAGACTCGGTCCTGGTTTTTGATTTTGAGAATCACGGTCTGGATTTTCTGTTGGCCAGCCTTGCCGGACACATGACAGTTCTGTCTTTGCGTAGCAATGGAAAGTTGCATGCTGCCGTGACGAATCGATTGAACGAATCAAAGGCTACTCGCGTCCTTGTTGAGCCGATGCTTACCAAAAAGAGACTGGCCCAAGAGTTGCTTTCTGCTGGTGCAACGGGCTGGTATCTTATCGACCAGGACTCCGAGGCCGAGCCAAACGCTGAGAGCAAAACAAAAGTCCAGGCCGTTAGCGACATCGATTCAAGCAAGTACCTGTTGCATTGGACGCGTCGTCGATCCGGTCCGTGGCCGCAGCAAACCGAATCCGGGTTTCTGGATGATTTGATCTTTCGATCTTCCGGAAAAGACCATCGCGAGATTGCAGCCTTGCGCAGGATTTTGGCGACGAATTGTATTTTGGCGGGCAACGAGCTGACTCGTGACGCTCGAAACGTCGTTTGTTTTTCAGATGTTGCGTTGGAGGAACTCAAGCAGCGGCGTGTGTTTCGCAGCCATTTGAGTCGCTGGGATTTCGAACCCTATGGAATTGCGATCCATCGAGAGTGGCTGAAGCAGCATGGATGTCGGGCAGTCGTCTACGGTGACAATGCAAAATGGGAATCGCTTGAACCAAATGAGAGACCGTTCTTTCAACTCAATGATCCCGATGGAAAGATCGACTGGTCCATTGAAAAAGAATGGCGTGTTGTGGGCGATGTGGATTTGCGAAAAGTGCCTGTTGAAGCTGCGCTGGTTTTCGTTTCCAGTGAATCCGATGCGTGTGAGATCGCGGACGTCAGTCGTTGGCCGATCGTTGTACTGGAGTAGGTGGCATTTTCCGGGAGACTGAATGTTGTGAGTTTTGCAGTCATTCTGTTTTTTGATGCGATGCAGAATTGCATGTGTTGAATTTCGAGCCGTATTTTCGAACAACAGCCAATGACTTTCCGTATGGCCTTTCTTGTCCTATGGCTATCAAAGCGTTGCCGAAAAGTTAAAATCAAGCCTTGCTTGACAGCAGTACCGTTCAATGAAGTCGATGCAAAGTTGTTGTCGTGCTGACTTTAGCCGAATCATGCAGACGCCGCACCAATGCGGAACCAACCATCCGTTGTCGCCAATCCATCTACACCCATGCCAGTTGAAACACAACAGGAACTCCTTCAAGGTCTCAATGACGCACAAAAAAGTGCGGTTCGACACGCTGAAGGTCCGCTCCTGATCCTTGCCGGTCCAGGCAGTGGAAAAACCCGGGTCATCACGCATCGCATTGCTTACATGATCGCCCAGGGCATTCCGTCATGGCAGATCGTGGCACTCACGTTCACCAACAAAGCCGCCGATGAGATGCGGAACCGGTTGAATAAACTTTCGCCTGGCAACCTCACGTGGGCTGGAACGTTCCATCGATTCTGCTCGCGGCTCCTGCGGCAATATGCGACTTTGGTTGGTCTGCAGGAAAACTATTCGATTTACGACATGGGCGACAGCAAGAAAGTTCTCAAGCATGCGATCGAGAACGCTGAAATCGATGTCAAACATTTCTCCGCTGATAAACTTGGCAATGAAATCAGCAACCTGAAAAACAACGGCGTTTCGGTGGAACATTTCGCGCCTCGCCCGGGCAATGTGCTGGATAAAATTATCAGCAAAGTCTACCCCGAGTATCAGAAGCTGCTGCAGATGGCCAACGGAGTCGACTTTGATGACCTGTTGCTACACTGTGTCGACTTGCTGCGAGACAATCCGGAGCTTCGCGAAAGCCTGGACATGAAGTTCACTTACATGATGGTGGATGAATACCAGGACACCAACCGAGCCCAATATCAGCTGATACGTTTGCTCAACCACAGCGTGCAAAATCTTGCCGTCACGGGTGATCCTGACCAGTCGATCTACGGGTGGCGCGGAGCGAATATTTCAAATATTCTCGATTTCGAAAAAGATTACCCTGCAGTCGACGTCGTCAGACTGGAAGAAAACTATCGCAGCACGAAATCAATTCTCCGTGTCGCTGACCAGCTGATCAGCAACAACGTCCGCCGGAAAAAGAAATCGCTGATCACGGCCAACGATGAAGGCAAAGCCGTTCGCCTGGTCGCCTATCCGTCACCTCAGGACGAAGCTGCCGATATCGCAGATTCGATCGCACTGGAAATTCAAAAGGGAAACCGAAAGGCAAAAGACTACGCGATTCTCTACCGCACGAACTGGCTGTCCCGTTCCTTTGAGCACACGCTTCGTCAGTGTGGTGTTCCGTATCAGGTTCTCAACGGGCACGAGTTCTACCAGCGGAAAGAGATCAAGGACATCATTGCGTACCTTCATTTGCTCAATAATCCAAACGACAGCGTGGCTTTTGAGCGTGTTGTCAATATTCCGTCGCGAAAGATCGGCAAAGTCACGCTCACGCGACTGCAGCGATACGCTCGTGAGAACTCGATTTCGATGATGGAGTCGGCCAGAAATTGCGAAAAGATTGAATCGATCAAGAAAGCCGTCGAAAAACGCATTCTCAGTTTCGTCCATTTGATGGATGGCCTGTCAAAGGAAGTCGATAGCGAAGTCGAGCCAGTGATTCGATCTGTCCTGACGGCAACGGGCTACCGAGAGTGGCTTACCGATGACGGCAGCGAAGAAGCCTACGAACGCGCCGGCAACGTCGATGAACTGGTCGTGGCGGCGCAGGAGTTTGACAACGAACACCCCGAAGACGGTGGGCTCGCTCGCTACCTCGAACAGGCTGCTCTCGTTTCGGACACCGATGTGTGGGAGTCGGATGCGAATTTTGTCACGATGATGACCATGCATGCTGCCAAAGGTCTGGAGTTTCCATGCGTCTACGTAGTGGGACTTGAAGACGGGCTGCTGCCGCACGAGCGAAGTGTTGGTAACGATGACGAAGTGGAAGAAGAACGTCGCTTGTTGTTTGTCGGCATCACCCGGGCTGAAGAAGAATTACAGTTTTCCCGCTGCCTGAATCGTTTTCGACGCGGAAGTTACTGGCCGGCGATTCCCAGTCGCTTTCTAATGGAATTGCCGCGCGATGAGATGGAGATCTTTGGTGCCCAGCATCAGCAGGCCGGTATGACGGCTGACGATCTGCAGCGAGCCATCGATGCGATGGACATTTCCAATGAGACCCATTTCAACGAGCTTCCAGAAATTGACATTCACACCACTGACGCAGTCAATGCGATTACCGAAGGCAATCTTTTTCAACCGGAACAGGTCGAGAAAAAACCCGCGGTGAAAAAACCGACGATGGCGAACTTGATGACGGCGACAGAACTGGCCAGGCAACATCAAACAAATGCCACTGCCAATCGACTTGAGGCCGAATCGTGCGAGGTCGGTCTGGAAGTTGAACACGTGGAGTACGGTGTCGGAAAAGTCATCGCCATGACCGGAACGGGTCGCAAGCTAACAGCAACAATCAACTTTCCCAAAGTCGGCAACAAACGAATCTGCCTGGCGTTCAGCAATCTTCGCTTGCCGGCAGAATGAGCCGATTCGCTCCGATACAGATCGATCGGAGCGAAAGGCGGTGATCGAGCAAGGTCTCTTGCCCGATGCCGAACATCAATTGCCGCAACAGCTGCTGGTCGTTCTGGCTGGCACGTAGCGACGAACCACTGGTTGAAGAGTCCGAGTCTGGCCACAGCAAGGCGGAGCAGACTGGATCGGAGCTGCTTGTATTGGTGCCCGGTAAACGGGAGTCGAATACACGGGGCTGGAGATTGGATAGACAGGGCTGGGAGTTGAATACACGGGGGGGAAGTTCGAAACCTGAGGAGCGGTCGGCACTGGAGGAGCCAGGTTCGCTGGTATCGGATTTGCAGGAACTGGAGGTGCCAAATTCGCAGCAGCTGAACGGACTGTTGCCGGATTGGCGGCACGAGTACGTGGTGCCACGATTGTATCCAATGGTGTTGCGGCGGGAGCGTATTTTGTTGCTGGAGTGAAAGTCGCTGTCGGTGGTGGCTGAATGAACGATTTTCTTTTTGAAGAAGGAACGCCGCCTGAAAACGAGGGAACAACAGCGCGAGAGGAGCTACCGCCTGAAGATCGGGACGAGCTACCACCACGCGAACCACTTTGCGCTTCGCAAGTTGTGTAAATACAAATCGATACCAATGCGGCAGCGAAAAAGATGATTGATTTGGAGTACATGGTTTCACCTTGGAGGAGTTGCAACAATCGTCAACTTTAGCTGGATGCGGTTTCTGCCGCACCATCAGTCCAGCGAAATTTGGCGAGAAAAGGCCTCGCGTGTGAAGCAAGAAACTTTTGTCAATGAAATCCGGTTGATGCACGTGTCGGCATTTGCACATGACAGCAACCCGATGCCGTGTGAAAACTCAGTCATTCGCAGGCTCAAGGGCTTTTGCCAACGGACATTTTTTCAGATCGACGTTTGATCCATTGCGATATTTGCTGAGCAACTGATGTGACTCCCTGGCCAACATCCGGCGAACTTCGCGGCGTTTCCCTTTCACACGAGGGATCTTCATGTGATCGTAAGCCGTCGTTTGATGTCGCATCCATGCGATCACCGCTGATTCGGCGCGGCGTTCGATTGGAATTCGCTGTGTCCGGGCGACCGTGCCACTTCCGACAGGAGTCGCGTGCTCACTCACCAGCTTCGAGATGCGCATCGACATTTCTAACCAGGCATTATCGAAGTTGAGGAATTCCAGAATGGCTTTTTCAAAGTCTTCCACATATTGAGCCTGCTTTGCGTCTCGACGCTTGGCCGCTGAAGCCATCTTTTTCGCATAGGCTTCAGTTCCCCGCTCAGCTTCGAATTCGGCCTTCACGTCCGAAATACGATCCGCAGGAGCCCAAACTCCACGAGAAAACGACCTGCGGCCTTTCTTCTCCTTCACCGTCCAACTCGGCCCACGAGATTTCACTCGGCGCGTCACTCCCGCATCCCCCGGCGGCAGCAGTTCCCAACCTTGCGGCACCCTGAGCACACTTCCATCAGCTGACTTAACCGTCCGTGGCTCGGGACCCGGAGAAACGATTCGTGATTCGGTTGGCATGAAAACAGGTTGAGGTTGAAGGGGAACGACAATTTGTCAGATTTTTACTTGATTGGTCACCATGAGAGTTTTGATTCCGCCTCAATCAGATGCGTGAACTAGAGTTTCGAAAACCAACCAGCGATGGATTCAAGATGGCCCACTCGATAAATCTGCAACCACAGTCTGTATCAATTATGGACACAGGTGACTATTGTTCAATCGCAGCGATCCAGGCCGCGATCAACATCGCTTCCGGGCCGGTACTGCTCGTCGCCACAGCTTCCGAACTTCCGGACGTATTGTCAATCCTGCGACCGGAAGACGACATTTGTCTTCACGAGACGCCAGAAATTCTGAAGTCATTTCGCCATCGACGTCTGGAGAATAGGCAGCAGGCAAATTCAGCAGACGATACTTGCGTCGACGCGTTGACACGGCTTCTAAATCGTCAGACGTTCTGTCGGGCACTCCGCGATGCGGCGACCACGGCCACGCAAGAGCGGCCTGCTTCGTTGATCTTGTGTGACATCGACAACTTCAAACAGATGAATGATACATTTGGACACGCAGCAGGCGATGAGATGCTCTGCCTGATTGCCGATTGCTTCCGAAAGTTCGTGGGTAGCGACTCACTGGTTGGACGTTTCGGTGGGGATGAATTTGCGATCCTCTGCCCACTGAACAATAACCCCGCCAAAGGTCTTGCGAGTACACTTCGCGATCAACTGTCGGAGCTTGAGACTCACGCGGGAGCCCGCATCACGATGAGCCTCGGTATCGCAACGGCCGACTGTTCTCAAAAGGCCAACGAACTTCTCGAAAAAGCCAACAAGGCACTCTACGCCGCAAAGTCCAAGGGACGGAATTGCTGGATTTGCATTGGTGACCTGGAAACGCAATCCAGAGACGCAGGACATGACATTGAAGTTACCGGACTGGAAAATATGGCTCGTGTTCTGGCAGAGCGTGTGGCCAATGTGATTACGATGCGCAGTCGCAAACTGTTGAATCATGTTCGTGAAGAAGCCGATGTGGACGGCCTGACCGGCTGTTTCAATCGCCGCTACCTTGATCGAAGGCTGGCATGTGAATTTGATAGCCGAGAAGACAGTCCGCTGAGCATCGCGTTTCTTGACCTCGACTATTTTGGGCAGGTTAACAAGAAGTATGGCTGGAGTACCGGTGACAAATTGCTTGTCGATGTCTGCAATACGATACGGGATCACATTCGCGAAGGCGACTGGATTGGCCGTTACGGTGGCGAAGAGTTTTGCATTGTGATGCCCAACACGACTGCCAGTGAGTGTCGCATGATACTTTCGAGAATCAGGCAAACCGTTGAACTGACTCAATACACGTCAGCTCGTGAAGAGAGTCCAATTTCGATGACTGTCAGCATCGGAGCCGCCTGTGCGACCAGTGACGATGGCGATTTTTCAGAAGTGTTGGAACGAGCCAGCGAGATGGCGCTGACAGCAAAGCGTAACGGGCGGAACCAGCTGTGTGTGGCAACGACAAAAGGGATGAACTAACTGTGATTTGCAGGTAAACTTCAGGGGCTTTTCCGATCCTGCTTTTTCGTCGATCCTCGCAGTATGCCCAAGCTTCAACAAATCGCAAGAATTGAACACCCCAAAGTACGCTCTCTGGTCTGGAACGGGAATCAACTGATTGACTGGGTCGGGGGAGGCACTGTTTTCGAACTCGATGGGACGATCGTTGCAGCAAAAGTGCGCTATGCTTTTGCTTTCAATGCGGCCTGTAGTTCCGCAGACAACATGTTTGTCGCCATTTACGATCGACTGGGAACGAAAGGCCTGTTGCTTCAGGATGGCAAGATCGTGCGCGAAATTGATCGCAGTTACTATCATTCGGGTGCCTATGAGTATCCGCTTTGTTTTGCCAAACTGGAATCAGGCCGTAACGTCCTGATTCACTGCCCGGAAGAATACAATCGAATTGAAATAGAAGATTGTGAAACAGGAGACAGGCTGACTCGATCGGACATTCGCGAACCGGCAGACTTTTTTCATTCGCGGCTTGCTGTCAGCAGCGACAATTCTTTCTTGCTCAGCGCTGGATGGATTTGGCATCCATTGGATGGAATTTGTCTCTTCAAGCTTGAAGAGGCACTTGTGAAGCCGAATTGCCTGGACCGCTCTCGCTTGATGCCCCGGCAATCCACCGAGATTTCATCCGCAGCATTTTTTGGCGGAAACAAGTTAATCGTCAGCACCTCAGCGGAGACATTGTCAGATGGGAAATTTACTTCCAATGAGTTCCAACCGAACATGATTTCCGTTTGGGATATCGCAGGTCAATCGATTGTTTCGCAAGCAAAAATCTCCGAGCCTGTCGGAACGCTGATGGTCATCGACGAAGACCATGCAGTCGGGTTTTACGAATCGCCAAAGCTGGTTCAACTGAAAAGCGGGGAAATCATTTCCCGCTTACCGAATGTTTCTTCAGGAAAACAAACCAGCAGTATCGTGCATCACATTGACGAGTTGCCGCCAATCGCCATGGATGAAGTTGGAAAACGATTCGCAATCGCCGACCCTGATGGAATAACTGTCGTTGCAATTGAAAATTAGTGGTTCGTCAAAGCTGAATTGACAGGTCATTATCGCTTGCGTAAGCATGACTCACGCAAGGGTGAGTCATGACACCCGATCGACTGTTTGTGTCAGCTCTGACAAGCCACTGAAGAGATCGCATCGGGGAGGATGAGGCGCCTGCCGAAACCAACCTGTTGCGGGTACAAAGTTTATGGCCAGGTTCGAAAGTTGTAGGCGTTTCCGCGAAGGCCGATGTCGCCGCTGGGGATGCCGATATTCTGGAAGTGGCTCTGATGGAAGCCACCGATGTAACGCGAGTCGACTTCGACTGGGTTGCGATACTTGTGAGTCATCTTGCCGTCGAGGATTCGAGAGATGACCGGATTGCGATTCTCGAAGTAGGCCTCGGTTGGAAACGCAGTTGGCTGCGTGTAATCCTGTGGCACGTAAGTTCCAACGTGGCCGGCAGGTTTGACGAAAAGTGGAGGATTCACTTGATGAGTCTTTATCTGGCTTTGGGCCAGCCGACTGATTCGTCCGCGAAACAATTGGGCTTCACATTCCTCTGAACCGGCAACGCCGATCAAAACTACCGTCATCAACGCCATTGCAATCAGTCGCATCGTTGTTCTCCAAAGAATCCATTCTTCCCAAGCTTCAACACAAGCGTGGCTAACGGATACCTTCGGATTTCAGTGGGCAACTTGAACAACCGTCAGCAATGAGACGGAGTAATGCAGACAAGCGGTCTCAGCGGAACGCCAGGCGTCGGATTCTATCCGTAGAGGATTTCCGAAGTTGGAGTCTCGGTGGTCTGTGGGTCGAACTTCCGCAAGCCAAGCTTTTGCAAAGCGACCAGCGAAACATAGTACGGGTTAAGCACCATGTAGCGATGCCACAGGCGGCGTGGCTCTTTTGTAAACCGGAACAACCATTCAAGTCCGAACTTTTGCATCACCGGCGGAGCCTGAGCAAGTTGGCCGGCATGGAAATTGAATGCGGCGCCGACGGCCAGAACAGGCATTTTCAGATCGTCTTTGAATTCATAAGCCCAAACTTCCTGTCGCGGGCAGCCCAGACCTACCAGTGTGATCGCAGCACCGCTGGCGTTGATCGTGTCGATGATCTCCTGTTTTTCCTCAGCCGACACGGTGCGGAATTTTGACTCAAGCATGCCCGCGATCTGTAAGTCAGGATACTTTTTGAGCAAGTTGGCAGAAAGGTCGTTCAGTAACTCCTGCTTTCCACCGAACAGAAAAATTGGAATGCCTTCTTTGGCAGCTGCCTTGCATGTTTCCAACATCAGGTTCGGGCCGTAGACTCGATCCTTGAGTTTGGTTTGGTGAATCGCGTTGAGTGCCCAACGCACTGGTTGTCCGTCTGGAACGATCAATTCAAGTTGGTTCAGTCGATGGCGATGAACATTGTCCATCACGCCCGTCATTACGCCGTGAACAGCCAGCGCTGAAACGCCAAACGGTTTTCGCATCTTGGCTGCGTCCACAATTTTTGCGGTTGCCGCTTCGTAGTCGACAGCATCAATTTTGACACCGACAAGATTGAATTTCCCCAGGTCGATCATGATTTAACGGTCTCTTCTTCCCAACGCTCAGCATTGTGGCCATGAATTTCCGTCAGGATCGTCTTCACATTCTTGGTCAATTTCCAGTCAGGGTAGTGACTCTGGAACTTGCTAACATCGCTGACGTACCAGATGTGGTCGCCCATGCGATTGTCTTCCGCGTAAGTGTATGCAAGCTTGTTGCCAGTGATCTCTTCGCTCATCTGAATGGCTTCCATCATCGAGCAGTGACTGAATCGACTGCCACCGATGTTGTAAACTTCTCCCTTGCGTGGATTTCGGTAGAAGTGATCGAAGGCCTGGATCAGATCGTAGCTGTGAATGTTGTCTCGAACCTGTTTCCCTTTGTAGCCAAATACGGTGTAGGCTCGACCAGTCATGGTGCACTTCATCAGATACGCCAGGAAACCGTGCAGCTGGGTGCCGCTATGATTTGGACCCGTGAGGCAACCGCCGCGGAAAGCTGCCGTGTTCATGTCGAAGTATTTTCCGTATTCCTGAACCAGCACGTCAGCGGCGACTTTCGACGCGCCGAAAAGACTGTGCATGCAGCTGTCGATCGACATGCTTTCCTTGATGCCGTCATTAAACTCGTGAGCAGGATCGATCTCCCAACGGAGTTCTTTTTCTTCCAGTGGCAACCGGTTTGGCGTGTCGCCGTAGACCTTGTTCGTTGACGTAAAAATAAAACAAGCCTTGGGACTGTTCTCACGGCAAGCCTGCAACAGGTTTAGCGTTCCGTTGGCGTTGACGGTAAAGTCTTTCTTGGGGTCGCGGGCTGCCCAATCGTGTGATGGCTGAGCCGCAGTGTGTACGATTAGCTTGATGTCCGAGCTGTACTTTTTGAACAGATTGTCAATCAGCTCATCGTTTCGAATGTCGCCGTTGACGTGCTCATAGTTTTCACCAAGTTCTTTTTCGAGCTGTCCACGCTGCCACGCAGTTGATGCTTCGGGACCGAAGAATTCTGCCCGCATGTCGTTATCGATTCCGATAACTTTAAGGCCTTGGGTCGCGAAATGGCGGCTGGCTTCAGAGCCAATAAGTCCGGCGGAACCGGTGACGATTGCGATACTCATAATCTTGGCGAGTCGAAAAAAAGGAGTCAATCAATGGAAGAAAACCCAACTTTAGGATTTTGGCTCATTCTAATTCCATCCAGGATTGAATCAAACTGAAAACATCATTGATGACCTGAATGACGTTCAGCACGTACAATTATAACGGATATTTTCATACTCCCGTTAAGGAAGTTCAAGGGACACTAAGGTCACTCAATAGTAGGGAGCGGGGGCTCTGGGTGGTATTGAGCCGTGTCTTTACCGCGAAAAACCCAGCCAAAGGGCAGGCTCATCAGCACTAAAAAAATCGACAACGCGATCCAAGGTGTCGGTTTCAATACCGAAATTGAACGGGTTCTTTCCAGCAAGTCCGTATCTGGATAACCGTCGTCTATTCCGAAAAGAGTTTGCAACTGCTTCTCATCACCTGTGAACCCCGCGTGTGAAACACTTCCGTCGTAGCGGACAAAATTCGCAGCCGAATAGGCATAAGAGAACTTCGTTTCATATGATAGATGCGCATTTTTGTTACGAAGAAATTGAATCGAAGCGATCGCTTCATCGACGGTCGCATCCGCGGGCCGTGTCCATTGGACAGGATTATTCACATCTTCGATAAGTGCAATTGTGTTGCTTGAGCCATCTTCGATTCGAAAAAAGTGTGTTTCTCCTCCATCGTGCAAAGTGCCGGGTCCAACAACCAGTTTGTAGCGAGTCTGACCGTCTGGAGTCTGTTCGTCACCAGGACAGCGAAACACGTCCGGCATCTGGTTAATCAGTTTTCGGTTCGTGAGGCTATCCCAAGGCTGTTGAAAATCGTATTGGTCATGGAGTGCCTGTTCATCGATGAAGGGAAGAATCCTGACTCGCCAACTATGCATTGGCTTGCCATCTGAATTGAGCTCAGATGCGTTAGGGAGCTGTTGGTGCGCTGAATCGAAGTTTTGCATCGCGAGCATTAGCTGTCGCATATTGTTCTTGCATTGCGTGCGATAGGGAGGGAAATCGATTCTCCATGGATTGGCCACGACGGCCAAACAGCAGCATAAAACGCCGGTGAAAATACTGAGTGAAACAAGTTGGCGCACTCGCCCATTGAGAGTTGGGTGTCCCGATGAGCTACGGCAAATCCAGAACCAAATAGCAGCCAGAACAAGTAAGCCAAGGCTGAACGCAAACGATACGGCAATCAAAGCCACTACATAGAAAACGTGCCATAGTCTGAAGTTTGGCATCCGTATTACTGCGAAAGTCTACAGGCTGGAAAATCATGACCAATTGTATCCCAATATGTTCCGGGAAATTTTAGCCAGCGAGAGAAACGTTCGATTTATCGGTGACCTGCGAAAGATACAGGCACGAAACGCCGCCGATTTATTCGCTTGCGCTCTGTGCTTGTATTGCTCATGTAATTTCCTGGCAGGCAAAGGATGCGATAATCCCTCGCTGACGCAACGGGTTATGATCAAACACGCAAGGATTTTCGTGGCAAACCAAATCAAGCATGGCCACGCCAAGCGTTTAGCTAACTGGAATTGGCGCTAACCCGCTAACCACGTGCCATGCTACTCGTAGGAAAACTTGTGAACCGTTGTGTGGCTCATCGTCTCACCAGGTTTGAGCAACGTGGTTGGGAACTCGGGGCGGTTGGGCGTGTCCGGATAGCCCTGCGTTTCAAAACAAACAGCACCATTCTTTTCGAAACCGCCGCTACCTGGTTGGCCGTTGAAATGGTTCGAAGTGTAAAACTGAAAGCCCGGCTGAGTTGTGAAAACAGTCATCTTGCGGCCGGACCTGGGATCTTTCACGCTGCCAAGCAACGCGAGCTCATTGGGAGAATTTCGCTTCACAACAAAACAGTGATCGTAGCCGTTGGCTCCTGCCGGAGCTGCTTTCATTCCCGAACCGATCGTCTTGGCCTTTGTGTAGTTCAGGAAAGCATCGTCTCTGGTTGGCAGCAGCTTGCCCGTCGGGATCAAGCTCTCATCAAACTCAAGCACTTCTTCACTGGCGATCATCAACTCGTGATCCATCACTGAACCGGTTCCGGCACCAGCAATGTTCCAGTAGTTATGGTTGCAAATGTTGACATGCGTCTCTGAATCTGATGTGGCTGTAAACAGCATCTTCAATTCGTTATTCTCATTGAGCGTGTACTCGGCAACGACTTTGACTTCTCCAGGATAGCCTTCGTCACCGTCAGGGCTGGTCAATGTAAAACGAACGCCAGCTGCTTCGTCTGTTTTGATAATTTCGCTTGTCCAGATCTTTTTGTCGAAGCCAACACTGCCACCGTGCAAATGATTGGCGCCACCGTTAGTCGCCAGTACATACTGTTGTTCACCCACGGAGAATTTGCCTTTTGCGATGCGATTGCAATACCGGCCAATGGTTGAACCGAAGTAGGAACTACAAGCTTCATAGCCAGCCATGTCATTGCAGCTAAGCGATACGTTGACCGACTCTTCATCCCCTTTGCCCGGGATGCGCATTGCAACAATTGATGCACCGTAGTCCATCATCTCAAGGACGTATCCGTTGCTGTTGGTGCAAATGAATTTCTTGACGGTTCGACCATCAGAAGTTTCACCGAAAGATTCTTCAGCAACATCGAGAGCAACTTGTTGGGTTGCTTCCTGAGTTTCTGAAAGTGTAAATTCTTTGGCAGCAGCAGTGACCGTTTCAGGTTCGTTATTCGCGTTCGCATTCTCTGGCGCAACACGAATGAATGCGGTTGCAACACAACCGAAAACAAACGCAAGAAATATTAATCCCAATTTCATTTAGACCTCTGAGTATCCTTAATGGAAATGTACGCGGGAACTTCCCCTATCCCGGTACCGAGGGTATTGCGCCAATCATTGGCGATCATTTAATTTGGGCAGCATTATGTCGACGGTTCGCAATAAAGGCAAGAACTTCGCCCCTTGAAAGGCAAAACTTCAGAAAATACGCTGTTTAGGCGAGTTCCAACCCCGTTTCAGGGTAAACCCGCCTTCAAAAACCCAGCGTCAATGTGCCACAAAGACAAAAGCTCTCGACCGCCTAAACCGTCGAGAGCTTGAATTGTCCAATACTCTAACAGAGTTTTGAAGTATTAACGTTTGAAGTCATTCGAACCATTGTTTTGGTTCGCTGTCGCGTTACCACGATTTGAATCGACTTCGAACTCGTCACCGAAGAACTTGGTCGTGCCTTCGGCAACCTCACGAGAGTCTGACTCTTCGCAAGAAAGGAAAGCCCGGAACACATGCGTTCCACGCTTGTTGGCAACCGAAGTTACCTTGAACTTCATCGACTGACCAGGATCGATCTGGGCGATTGGTGCAAAAATTACCTGCCCTGGAACGATTCGGTTCTGCAGGCCTGTTGCTCTGCTTGGCTCGATTCCTTCAGAGAACTGCATCAGCAACTCAACCCCTTTGGCTGAACGGCTTCCACGGTTCTGGACGGTGATCTGATATTCCGTTTCCTCGCCAGTTGGCAGTGGGCCTTTCGGATCCTGAACGGTCAACACAAGGTCGGCGATCGTTTCAACCATCGTGATGCAAGCCGCCGAATTAGTTGCAACTTTGGTTGGATCATCACGTTGGCGAACACCCGCTTCAAACCGAAGTTCTCCGTTGCCTTCGACTTCGCAATCGATCTCAAATGTCTTGCTCTGATTAGGATCGAGTGAACCAATTTGCCAGAGGATTCCACCTTCTGATTTCTTGACACCATCGATTCCGCCGAGGTACTTGGCACCTTGCGGAAGTGCAATTGCTGTTTCAAGACCGTTGCCAGCAGCGTCACCATTATTGGTAATGGTCACTCTGTAACGTCCCTTTGTGCCAGAGTATTTCAAGCTTGGTCCCTCGAGTGCGACATCAAGGACGGCTCGTCGAACGACGACATCCTGAGACGCATTAACGGTCAGGTTTCCATCAGCAGTGGCACTGGTCGTCAGAGTAAGCTGACCTGCTGTTCGTGCTGCCAACTCAATGTCGAACGTTGACTCTTTGCCGGCAGGAATGCTTCCAATGCCTTCTCGGTCGCCGCCGAATTCTTCGGGAAGCATTACGGTAACGTTATCGGCAGCACCTGTTCCAGGGTTGCGAATCGTTACGGTGTAGACAGCCTCTTCGCCGAAGAGAACTTCTCCGGGACCAGACATGGACATTTCCAGACGTGGCTCAGTCACCTGAATGTTGACGGCACCCATGCGTGGCACCAAAGTCCACTCAACGGCGAGGTCAAAGACTTGTGCCTTTCGTGGAACCGCAACAACGGTGGCTGTATGCGTCTGGCCAGCAGGAATTCGATCGATCGTCCACAGGATGCGAGCTTGATCCTGCCCGTCGGTGACTTCTTTCTTGCCCGTTGTCAGATTGGTGTTCTGAACATCAACCCACTCAGGAACATTGATTCCTACAAGTACGTCTTTTGCTTCTGTGCGGCTGTTGTTGGTAACTTCGACACGGAATGAAGCCGGCTTGTTGACACCAATTGATTGAGGACCGAACGTTTCGACTTCGATTCCCGGTGCATTGAGCGACATGGCCGCTTTGTCTTTCGTGGCAGTGAGCGATTCAACCTGTCGTGACACCTGACGAACGTTTGTGTCGATCGTTCGCTGCGTTGCCTTGAATTTTCCAGCGGCCTGAGTCGCGACAGCTGGTTTGACGGCGAAGTCGCTTTTGGGTGGCTCAGGTCGTGTGGCAACTTGTGGCGTCGCAGGTGCGGGCTCAGTCTGAACCATTTGTTTGGCTGGTGCTACTGGACGCGCCGGAGTCTTGAACTGGCCAATCTCTGGCAACTGCATTCCCGGTTTGGGTGCGGCAACTTGTTGTGTTGCAGCAGCTGTCGGCTGAGCAACTGTCGGTTGAGCAGCTGGCATCGCAGTACGAAATTTCGATTCGATGGGGCCTACGCTTGGACCGTGAGGTCGCATCTGGTTGACTTGTGAAGCGAATCGATCCATGGTCGCCGACGATGCAGCACGTGCTGCAGAAAAACCGGTCGGAATCCTGTCCTCGATTGCTTTTCTGGTCTGGGCCGGAGCGCCAGCGAGAATAGCTGGAACCGTTGGCTCCTGAGTGGCGGGCACCTGATAGCTCGTTTGAGCAATCCTGCCTTGTGGCTGATTGTTCCATTTTGGCAGCGACGTATCGCTAAGGCTTCGTGACAGGCGTTGTGCTCCAGCCGGCTGAACATGGACCGATGGTGGAGCCGTTTGAGCCTGAGCTGGTTCGTAACGCTGCGATGGCGGCTTTACGTAGTATGGATCTTGGGCGAGCAATGAATCGGCTGTAATTGCGATGAGCAAAGTCAGCACTGACCATTTGGCGATTTTGGTGATACGTTGAGCTAGCATGACTTCCTGCCTTGGAATTCGAATTTGTCCGTCCTTGGATCATCGAGTTTAACGATTGCGCGGGATCAGTAAAAACTGGAAGCTTTTAGGATTTTGCGGTAGAAATCCTGTTTCAACGATTGTGGTAGCACCCAGCGCAGACCGCGAAACAGTTTTCTATTAGCGAATTTCCCGTCGCAGCACAATCGAGAAACGAAGCGATTACAGGGAGATAAAGAAAGCTTCGATTTCGGAATCGTCTTTCCATTCGGCGTTTGCCTGGAAGTACTTTCTCGCGGCACGAGTGATCTTTTCTTCGATCGCCTTTTCGTGATCGCCTTCTCGCGTGTGAGGATACGCTTGCGAAAGGTGGAACACCATTTCCGAAAGCATCTTTTTCTTGCCGCCAAAGTTGGCTTCGGCGATGTCGGCGAACTGTTTCAGTTCCTGGATACCCGTCTCCACTTTTCCTGAGAGCATATCAAGATGGGCACTCTGCAGTCTTGCGATGAGCCGCAGCGGATGAACAGGACCAAAAGATTCGTTTGCCAGTTCGACCGATTGTCGAAGCTGCTCTCTGGCACCTTCCATGTCTTCTTGTTGAAGCAGGATGTCGCCGATTCTCATCCGCGTGTAGATCGACTGTTCAGGAATGGTGCTCGCATTTTGTTCCGCCACATTGAGTGCAAAATTAAGTTCGCTCAAAGCTTGCTCGAACTGACGATTCCGCTGGTAGGCATGAGCGATATGATGTCGAGCCGTGTAAACGAGATGCCCTTCACCGCCTTCGATCCTGGTGCCCGTGTCGAGGCACTTTTCCAAAATCTCCAACCCTTCAACAATTTGGCCTTCATCAATCAGGCAAGCAGCGATTTCCATTTCCGTCTCAAGCGTCAGGAAATGATCAGTGCCCAAACTTTCAACAGCGACTGGAAGTGACCTCTCCAGGTGCGGTTTCGCCTGGCGGTGAAAACCAGCACGTCGCAAACAGGTTGCCAATTGCAATTGCGTTCCAAGAATCTGCGGATGATCTGCTGGCAGCTTGCGCCGCTGTGCCGCCAGAATTTTTTGATAGCCAGTGACGACTTGATCGAGTTTGTCTTTGTAATTTCCATCTGGCAAGTCATCGACAAATGGATTGTCATCCACAGCTGGTGTTTCAACGTCGCTTGCCAGCAGTGTCAGGAAGCTGTCGGTTAATCCTTCAGCGTACTGTCGCCTTTGAGATTCAAGCAATCGTGAACGCTCAGCAATCGATGCTTGCCAAAGACTCGACGCCGTGGTCGTGACCAGCATCAGCACGCAAGCCATCGTTGCCAGGCAGGCAACTTTGTGACGCAAAAACAGTTTCTTTGCGTAGTACAAATTTGACGGTGGCGTTGCAGTCACCATTTCGCCACCAAGATAGCGCTCCAGATCCGAAGCCATATCCGATGCCGACTGGTAACGCATGTTTCGATCGTTCGCCAGTGCTTTCTGGGCAATCGACTCGAGGTCACCTTTGAGCAGCTGTTTCAACTGCCGAGGATTGGTGGACCTGTTCGAAGCGACTTCAGAAAGTTCACTCTCGTTTTGTACAACGTGATGATGAGGCGAAACCGCTTCTTCCAGTGCAAACCAGTTTCGGAAGTTGGCAAGCGTACTGCCTTTGGTTTGCTGTTCGTTGGGCGTCGATCCAGCAAGCAACTCAAACAACAGCACACCGAGTGAATAGACGTCGCTGCGCGTATCGACAACGATTCCACCTTTGGTCGCCTGTTCGGGACTCATGTAGTGCGGTGTTCCCAGAAGCTGTGCAACCGTTGTGTGTGCAGGTTGGTCCGTGAGCTCGTCGCCGATGGCTTTGGCGACACCGAAGTCAATGACTTTTGGAACCGGATTGCCATCCTGCTCTCGAACGAGAACGTTGGATGGTTTGATGTCCCGGTGAATGATTCCTTTTTGGTGAGCATGTTCGATGGCTCGACAAACGTCGATGAACACTCGAACACGTTCTTTGACAGTTAGTTGCTTTGCGTCACAGTACTTCGTGATTGACTCACCAGGCACGAACTCCATCACGAAAAAGGGGCGATCGTTTTCGCTTTTGCCGCCGTCGTAAACTTTGGCAATATTCGGATGATCCATCATCGCCAACGCTTGACGCTCAGCACTGAATCGTGAAAGCACATCGGCACTGCTTCTGCCGGGGCGCAGTAGCTTCAGCGCGACCTTCCGCTTAATCGGGGAAGTTTGTGTCGCTAGAAAGACCTGGCCAAATCCACCTTCAGCAATCAGATGCTCAATCCTGTAAGGTCCGATTTGCTTGGGGAAAAACAGCTCGAAGCTCTCACAACTCAAGCTGGCAACGGGAGTCTCAAGAAAAGTATCCGCGGTTTGGTGAGCTGTGAGCAAGCTTTCAACTTGCCGCCGCTGATCTTCATTGACACAGAATTCGGACAGCCATGACTCCGCCATCTCAGGTGAGTCCATATCGACAACTGCGTCGAATAGCTCTTTAACTGTCAGTTTTGGTTCGTTCATTGTGGGTGAACTACTTTTGTTGCAGTCACTCCGCTTGATTGATTATCTCGTACAGTCTCGCCCGGCCAAACGCCCAGTCTCTACTGACGGTTCGGGGGGAGATCTCCAATACTTGAGCCACTTGTTCAACTGATAACCCGGCGAAAAAACGTAGTTTTACGATTTCCGCCGATCTGGGGTCCTCTGACTCCAGTAGCTGCAACGCATCCTCAAGCAATAACATATTAAAGTCGGAGTGCGGCTGATCTACAATTGCGAACACGATATCCTCAAATTCGACCCGAACGCGGCCGCCACCGTGTTTTTTCCGTGTTTTACGACGCGCACGGTCTATCAAGATGCGTCGCATCGCCTCTGAAGCAGCCACAAAAAAATGCCCGCGATGGCTCCATTGTCCAGAAACATCTTTGGAAAGCCGCAAATATGCCTCGTGAACGAGGTCAGTCGAATTGATCGAAGGGCGACGATGTTCCCCATTTAGACGACGCCGAGCCAGCTTTTTCAGCTCGCTATAGAGAATGTCCGTCATCGAGTCCGTCGAAGGAAGTTCGCCTTGTTGGAATTGAGGATCAATATTCTTCAAAGCTGTGCCCTTGGAGTGAGGTACCCTTGGACAGATTGGGCCTCGGTTTGATAACTGATTATTTGCTTGAGACTCGCAAAAAAACAGGTATTTATCAGCATCCCGCAATTGAAAGCAAAAAAAACAATTTTTAGTGGCATGCAATACCGTTGGGCAACGCACTTTTATCTGTGCGTCGGTAATTTTTGATACGACTCTCGTAACACCACTTCCAAGGGTTTACGGCGAAACTACTTCACCTTAAATGGATCGAATCGGACATCATGGGTAAATTTTCAAGTGCTTGGACACCGAAAGACATGGACGTCTGTGACTACATCAATCGAATCAAAAAGGCTCCAGTTCCCGACCGAAAGCAAGTATTTGAAATTGCGACAGTTGTTTGTGAGTCAAAAGCTGAGTATCGCAACGAAGTCCTGAAATGGCATTCGGTGCTGTCACCCTGTCTCGGGATGCTGATAGCGTTTCGCGATCGTGAAATTCGACCAGATTATTGTTTCGAGCTCAGCTTACGCAATTCGATTCGAATCAATCAACTTCGCACCGAAGTCGAGCCTGTTATCGATCGACTGACGACGCTGACGAGTCGGAGACCCGTTTCAGGCCGTTACAACGATTCACCTGAATTTGATGCTGTGATCGCCGAAGTCGAAGCACTCGGAATTCGCCTTGAGCGTCTTGGGGGTTGGTTTCGGATCAGCGGAAATCAAAGTTCCATTGCCGAAAAGGCACTTGAGAAGTTCGTATCAGCAAAACAGCGGCTTGCGTCCACAGGTTTGCGACTGGTTGCGAAAATCGCTTATGGATACGGGCGAAAACATTCTCTTATGGATATGATCCAGGATGGAAACGCCGGGTTGCTGGTTGCTGCGGAAAAGTTCGATCCTGAGATGGGCTGCGCGTTTACAACTTACGCTTCGCACTGGATTCACGAACGAATTTCCAAAGGTATTCAGCGTCGTTCAACGATTCGCGTACCTTTCGAAAAGCTGTTGGTAATTTCCAAAGCCAACCGTGAACTCGCATTGAAGGCTCAGTACGCTCAGCGCCAGTTGAACGCTGAAGATGAAGGAGAAGTCGTCTCCAAATTTCCGATCGACTCGTCGGTTTTCACCAAGATGAAGTCCGGGGTTACGTCGCTTAATCACTTGTTGAATGGCACCTTCGATGAAAACTCTGCTTCGTTTGATATCGAAGACGGAGGTCAACGGGAGCCTGAGCACGGAATGTGGGATTCGATGCGTCAGACAGCGGTCAGCAAAGCACTCCAGAAGTTGGACGATCGGCAGAAAGAAATCGTTGCTCTGCGATTCGGATTTGACGGTGCTCCTCCTCGATCACGACAGTACATCGGCGAGCGAATTGGACTGACGGGTGAACGCGTTCGTCAGATCGAAAAGGAAACGCTTCGCATCCTCCGCACGGAATTGGCGGGCTTTGAAGACTAGCATCTTCGTGACCTACGAATCCGGTGCGGCTCAACCTGCTTCAACTGAGTCAACTTCCCTGAGCACTGTGTGCTTTCACTTTCACAGTGCTAGAAGTGCAGACCGCATTCAGTCTTCTCATGCCCTTGCCATCGTCCGGCCCGGGTATCATCAGTCGGCTTGCTATTTGGCACCGCTCGAGTGCAGTAAAAACATCCGATGCTGGGGTAGCCCTGCGTGTGCAGTTGATTGAACGGCACGTCATGCTCCTGGATGTAGTTCCAGACATCGACCCGGGTCAAATCTGCCATGGGGCAAAATTTGATGACCTCGTATTGAGGATCCCAGCTGACAACACTCGTCGTTGAACGCTGTTTGGTTTGGCTCTTGCGAATTGCGGTCGTCCAAACGTCGTATTTGTAGATGTTTTGCTTCATCGGAATCACTTTGCGAATCTTGCAACAAAGTTCCGAATCATCCTTCCAGAGATTGTTTCCGTATTTCTCTCTCTGCTGTTCGATCGAGACTGGTGATTCCCACTTTACAAAATTGACATTCGAATACTTGTCACTCATTCGATCAATCAACTTTCGGGTTTCTGGAAAAAAGAACCCGGTGTCAATGTAAGCAACCGTTAGTTCAGACGTCACCCGTGAATACATGTCAATCAATGCACAGCCTTCCATTCCAAAGGCAGTCGTCATCACGACTTTCAATCCGGAAAATTCTTCGACTGACCAGGCAAGCAGTTCCTGCGGATCTTTCGTATCCGGAGTGGTGATTTCCATCACCTCGTTATTTGAAAACTGGCTTGGTTTGAGGGGCATGTTCATCAGATCGCTCCATGACGTTGAGTTCGATTGGCATTATGAGAGTCATTCAGGCAAGCAATGGTCGAATTCCTGGACGAAGCTTTTTCAAGGGTCTGTTTTCGTAGTTGACACTTGAGTCGCTTCATCAACTTTCATAGGACGACTCCGGCTTGAGGGTATTTCCAAAAAAGAGCATTTAGGTTTGAAGTTGCGCCGAAGTATGTCGTGACTCACAGTTCGACAGGTACACGCCAGCTTTCCGTTGCACAATCGATGGAGAACCTGTGAATCTTCCAACTGAACCATGCCCTCATGAACCTGGTGAAAAAGTGCCTACCAGTTCGTCGTTCCGAATTCAATTCTCAACAAAGAAGCACAAGCGGCATTTTCCGTAGACGTGATGGGTTGAAATGGATCTTTTTGCATTTGTTGGTTCAGGTTTTGGATCGCAGTGGATAAAATTTGATCATGTCTCTCTTATTCAATGAAACTCAACAAACTCCAATCGTGATTGCGCATCGTGGCGCCTCAGGTTACCTTCCAGAACACTCGCTTGCGGCTGTCGCCATGGCCCATGCAATGGATGTGGATTACATCGAGCAGGATGTCGTGCTGACAAGTGATGGTGTTCCGATTGTTCTGCACGACGTTCACATTGACACGGTCACTGATGTCGCCACCGTTTTCCCGTCGCGAGCTCGTTCAGACGGACGGTATTTCGCAATCGACTTCACATTGGACGAACTCAAAGAGTTGAAGTTGTGTGAGCGGATCGATTTCGAAACTGGCAAAGCTGTCTATTCCAGGCGATTTCCCGTCGGTAAGTCGTCTTTTCGCATCCCTACGCTGGTTGAGGAAATCGAACTGATTCAGGGAATGAACAAGTCGACTGGAAAGTCGATTGGGATCTGTGTCGAGATAAAATCTCCCGCCTGGCACATCGAGCAGGGGCAGCATGTCTCAGAAACAACGTTGAGTGTGCTGCGCAGCTATGGATATTGTGCCCGCGCAGACTCGGCTATCATTGAGTGCTTTGACGCCACGGAACTCAGGCGAATTCGCGAACAACTGGAATGCGATTTGAAGCTGGTGCAACTGATCGGCGAAAACAGCTGGCAGGAAGCACCGTGTGATTTTGATGAACTTAAAACAGAACAGGGACTCCAACAGATCGCCGAATACGCAGACGGCATCGCACCATGGGTGCATCAGGTGCTTGATAAAAATAAAAAGGACACTGCAACGAACGCCAACCTGGTCGAACTGGCTCACAAGCACCGTCTCCCAGTGTACCCATACACTTTTCGCGCCGACAATCTGCCAGACTACGCCGAGACATTTGAAGAACTGCTTGAGTTGTCCATCAAAGCCAAAGTCGATGGAGTGTTTACCGACTTTCCTGACAGGGCCGTAGGCTATTTCAAAAGTCGAAACGTAAACGAGAAGTTGTAGACGAAGTATTTGTTCTGCGTGAGTCACATTGACGGCGTGCTTTTGCGTCAGTGGTTGGGCTGTCTTCGTTTTGCCTTCACCCATTGCTTCGGTTAAAATCCGACCTTGCAATTATGGAGGGGCGACATGCCTACGACGACGAATCCGCGAATCTCATTCCTGGTCTGCCTGCTCCTCTCATTCACAGTGACAACGACGGTCGCACAGGAATCAGCACGGCCTGACTTTCGGAGCCTTTCCGAAAAGTGCAATCAACAGCTAAAGTCGTCGATCGTCGATTTCTACTTGCCGCACTGCGTGGACCAGACGAACGGTGGCTACCTTGAGACGATCGATGCAGATGGGAAATTCTGCGAGAGTGAGTACAAGTTTCTCACGTTACAGTCGCGGCAGATGTGGTTCTTCTGCCAACTGGCTATAAACGGCATTGAGAAAGAGGAATCTCTCGCTGCTGCAAAGTCGGGATACGATTTCCTGCAGGCTCACTTTCTGGACAAGGAGAACGGCGGTTATTTCAGTCGCGTCAAAATGGATGGCGACGAGTTCGACACGCGGAAGCATATCTATCTCAACGCGTTTACTCTCTACGGACTGGCTGCCTATTACAACGCGACTGGCGACGGTGAAGCTTTGGCAGCAGCGCTTAACCTGTTTGAGACTTTCGAGCAGAAAGCCTATGACAAAGCGAATGGAGGTTATCGGGAGTTCTTCTACGCCGACTGGACGGAGATCACCGACCCCCATGAGCCTCGATTTATTGGTGTGCCGGGCACCAAAACGTACAACAGCCACCTACACATTATGGAAGCATTCACGGAACTCTTTCGTGCGGCACCCAGCGATCGCCTGCGTGAGCGGATTGCGGAACTGATCGTGATCAATACTTCAACAGTCCGCCATCCGAATCATCCCTGTAACATCGACGGCTGGACAAACCAGTGGAAGATGCTGCCGGATAAATCAAACCTTCGGGTGAGCTATGGGCACGATGTTGAGTGTGCCTGGCTGGTTTTCGATGCGGCTCGCACGATCGGTTGGTCTCTCAAACCGTTTGAAACCTGGGCGGTGGCTACCGTCGATCACAGCATCGCGTATGGCTTCGATGGCGAGCACGGTGGATTTTTCTACAGCGGGCCGCTGGGGCAGGAGTCAGATGACAGAAAGAAAGAATGGTGGACTCAGGCCGAAGCACTGGTTTCGATGCTGGAGATGTACAAACTGACTGGCGACCAGAAATACATCGATGTGTTCACAAAGACTTTTGCATTTGTTCAGCAGCATCAAATCGCAAAAGCCAAAGACGGCGGTGGCTGGTGGGCGACGCGAAACATCGATGGCGGCACTCATTCCAACAAGTCGCGTACTTCGACCTGGCACGGCGCCTATCACAACGGACGGGCAATGATTCAATGCCAGAAGATTCTGAAGGAACTCGCTGGCGAATGAGTAGCAGGTAAGTTTGCAATCGCTCAAACGACCACTCGGTCATATGGATTCGTGAAGATTCTCAGTGAGTTTCATGTGATGAAAATGTACCGGGTTTCAAATCCTGACCATTGCAGCAAGCGTGCACCAGTGGAGAAGATGCGGATAGAGGCAGCGCATAACTTCATTTTGCTCCGAAATCCGGCTGAAAACCAATGTTGCCAAATACGGCCAATGCAAGCCTGTTTAATGG